>NZ_DASQNA010000028.1 GCF_035645195.1 Paenibacillus sp.
GGGACGGGAGGAGGGCATCGGGTCTCGGGGGCTGGTGAGCTATCCAGGGAAGAAATAGCGGCTCCGGGGGCGGATGGCTATGGGGCGGCGCCAGACCCGACCCGGCTCACTGTCCCGCTACATTTCACCTCACCTGGGCCGTATCCAAGGCGCGATACTCGCCTTCCGTTTGGCGCCTAACCCAAGGGAATAACTGCGAAATCGTTGCATGATGGCCATCATGTGCGGCAACGCACCTTCGCTAAAGCTTTAAACGCTATATTCTTGCAACATAACGTTGGATCATTTACCAGGGCAGCCGAGCCGCGCCTGGCGTGATTCTGTTGCTGAACGAACCCGAAAAAATGCGGGTTCTGCGGGAGACGAAAAATGACCTTCAAATTCTGGAACACCGAAAGTGAAGTCGTCACTGGATCGGGGCTGGACCGCGAGACAGTCGCGTCTCTTCCGAACGGCGGCTATGTGGTGGCCTGGCGGAACAACGAAAAGATCTACTTCCAGATCTATGACGGCGCAGGCCGGAAGGCCTTTGCGACGCCGAAGCTCCTGGTCGAGGATACCCGGCTGCACAACATCGCCGACATCGAGGTCAACCCGGTCGACGGCACCTTTGCGATCGCGTGGAACTCCTCCGTACGTGGCGACGCGTCATCCTTCAGCTTCAGCACTCGGGTCTTCGACATCAAGGGCAATCCCATCACGCCTGCCAACCCGCCTCTCGTCTCCAACATCAGCATCCATAACGGGGATGCACCGGCGATGGCGCGAAACGGCAATGACGGCTACGTCACCGTGTTTCAAAGCGGGGCCAGCAGCGTCAAGCTTGTCGTCCAGAACAACCGCGGCGAAGCGGTCCAGGGAGGGGTATACGATGTCGTGCCGAACTTGGCTGGTGTCGACAACGTCGATGTGGCGGAGCTCGGCGGCGGCAAGTTCCTCGTGAGTTATGCGGCCGGTGGTACAGTTTACACCAAGCTCATCACCCTGGGCCAGCAGGTTCCAACAAACGGCACCCCTGTCGCTTCTGGCAGCGACGCCGAAGTGGTCGCCCTCAAGAACGCGCAAGGCGAGCTGACGGGCGCTTATTCCGTTACTTTCCGTAGCGGCGGGACCGTCCAGACGCATGTTTATAATGCCAGCGGCGTCTATCAAAACACATATACGATTGGCACACAGGTCCTGGCTCTGGACGACGCCTTTCAAACCGTCGCCCTGACCGGCGGCCGTATCGCGGTTCTCTATAATTCTGTCGTCGGTTCTCCGAGCTCGCCGACGGACAATGGCGACATCTTCCTGAAGATCATCGATCCGAGCAAGCAGCCCAGCGATCCCGCAAGCATCGTAACCTATCCGACGGCGATCAACGCCAGGGCTGCGGTTGACGGGTTCGGGCCGCAATATACGCCCACTCTCACCGAGATGAAGGATGGCCGCCTTGCACTCGCGTGGTACGATCCGTCCTTCCCGGGCGGCGCCGCCATCTCGAACGTGATCTTCGACCCTCGGATCGCTCCCGTCACTGTAGAAGGTTCGGTGTACGGGCAGACGATGGATCTAGGTCACGATGATTATTACGTTGGGACCGAGTACGACGGCGATATCCTTCGGGGTCTCATCGGCAACGACACGCTTCTGGGCGGCGACGGGAACGATCATCTCAACGGCGGTGTTGGCGCCGACAGCCTCATCGGCGGCAACGGCCAGGATACCGCCAGCTACTGGGATGCAGATGTGGGGGTCGGAGTCTACCTCTGGGATCTCTCGAAAAACACGGGCGATGCAAAGGGCGACACCTACACCACCATAGAGGTGATCGCGGGCTCGGAGGACGTCGCGACCGGCGACACCATCGAGGGCGCCAAGGTCGGCCCCGGCGGCAACGACATCTTCTACGGCGGCCTGGGCAACGATATTCTGAGAGGGTTCATCGGAAGCGACCTCCTACAGGGTGCCGACGGCAACGATATGCTTGATGGTGGTGACGGCATTGATACGCTCAATGGCGGCCATGGTGCGGATACCCTGTACGGTGGTCTTGGGGCGGACGAGTTTTACGGTAGTACTCCTAGCGATGATTACCGCGATGTCGTCACCTACGAATTCTCAACTGCTGGCGTCGGTGTCGTGGCCAGTCTCATGAATGCCTCCCAAAATACGGGTGAGGCCCTAGGAGACGACTACAACAACTCCATCGACGATCTCGTCGGAACCAAGTGGAATGACGTCCTCATCGGTTCGAACTTCATCAATGCTCAGGTCAACGACTGGGTTTCCTATTACAACAAGCTGTCCGGCGGCGATGGCGACGATACATTGGAGGGCGGGGAAGGCGGCGACACGCTGGACGGTGGAGCCGGCTTCAACTTCGCATCCTACAGTTTGGCCTCAAAGAATGTGGAAGCCTACCTTGATGCCAGCAAGAACAACACCAATGACGCAGCAGGAGACGTCTTCATTGCGATCAGGGGCCTGATCGGCTCCGGTGGTCACGACACGCTTCACGGCAGCAATGCGGACGGCGAGCTAGGTCACAACGATCTCCGCGGCGGCGGCGGCAACGATGTGTTGCATGGCCTGAACGGCCACGACACGCTGGATGGCGGAGCTGGGAATGACACGCTCAACGGCGGCCATGGCCACGATCTCGCCAGCTATGCGAGCTCTACGGTCGGAGTGAACGTCGCCCTGCCATCAGGCGGAAACGGCGCAGCTGGTGTTGACACCTTCGAGAGCATCGAGGGCCTGATCGGCTCGGCCACCGGTGGCGACGTTCTCACCGGCAACGGCGATGCCAACACGCTCAGCGGCCTCGGCGGCAATGACACTCTCATCGGCGGCAAGGGAGCGGATGTCCTGAACGGCGGAGCCGGCAGCGACACGGTCAGCTATGCCGCTGCCACAGGTGCCGTGACGGTCAACCTCGCTACCGGAAAAGGTGGCGGCAGCGATGCGGAGGGCGACACCTACTCCAGCATCGAAAACGCCGTCGGTTCCAACTTCAATGACGTCTTCGTCGGCAACGACGCGGTCAACACCTTCCAGGGCGGCCTCGGCGATGACACCTACCATGTCGGCGCCGGCGATGCCGTGGTCGAGGGTGCCGGTGGAGGAAACGACAAGGTTGTCACCAATGCGAGCTTCACCCTTGGGGCCGAGATCGAGGCTCTCGAAGCCACCGGCGTCGGGGCGGTGGCGCTCACCGGCAATGCGCTCAACAACACGATCACCGGCAACGCGGCCGGCAACTGGATCGACGGCGGCATGGGCGCCGACACGATGATGGGCGGAGCCGGCGACGACA
>NZ_DASQNA010000029.1 GCF_035645195.1 Paenibacillus sp.
ATTGGGCGGTAACGACACTTTCGTAGTGAATGCAGGCGTAGCAAGAACAAGCATTTCCGGCACGAACAACTTTGGCCATTTCAATGATCGCCAAATAGACGTCATCCAACTCCTTGGCTCTGCTCACTTCAATTCCATCACCGCCATTGATGCTCTTACTTTTGCGTCCCCAGTTCCGACCGCGACGACGCTCACTTACAATGCCACCAGCTTCTTTGGCGTTTCTCAGGTTTATGGCTCTATCGCCGGCATTGATACGATTCATTTCACGAGCGCCTCTGAATCCGTCGATCTCGATCTGTCCGGAACGACTTTCCTGAACTGGGGTCGCGCCAACCAGACCATTGTGGTCGAGATGAACACGGATCTGACGAAAATTCTCGACGACCGTTTCGTCGGCAGCACGGCAGGCGAGCGTGTCACCGCAGGCCTCGGCCGTGACCTGCTCTATGGCAATCTCGGCAACGATTATCTCGACGGCGGCGATGGCATCGATGTCCTCGATGGCGGCGACGGCAACGACACCTTGATCGGCGGCGGCGGCGAAGGCCCGAACATCCTGAAGGGCGGCAAGGGCAACGATGTTTACAAGTTCAGGGAAAAGGTCGACATCATCATCGACGCCGGTGGTCTTGACTGCCGCGTGGTGACGAAGAGCACCACCCTTTCGTCCAAGGACAAGCTGTTCGAGGGTTTGGCCGCCGACGAGGCGCTCAGTGCCGGAAAATCCGTGAGCCTGAAAGGAACGGCGAAGGCGAACCTGCTCATCGGCCATGCCGGCCGGAACACGCTCGACGGCCTTGCAGGCAATGACCTCCTGGAAGGACGCGGCGGCAACGACAAGCTGATCGGCGGTGCCGGCAACGACCGTCTCACCGGCGGCCTGGGTTCGGACGCCCTCAATGGCGGAGCAGGTCGGGACGCGTTCGTGTTCGATGCCGCTCTCGGCTCCGGCATCGACAAGATCACCGCTTTCTCGACGCGTGACGACACCATCGTTCTCGACAAGTCCGTGTTTACCGGCCTTGCTGCGGGCAAGCTTCCATCGAGCTTCTTCGTCAGCCATACGGCGGCTAAGGATGCCGATGACCGGATCATCTACAATAAGAAGACCGGCGCCCTCTTCTATGATGCCGATGGCATCGAAACGGCAGCGGCGGCGATCCGGTTCGCAACGATCGACAAGAACCTGAAGCTCTCGGCTGCGGACTTCCTGATCGTCTGATCGGCAGCACGCGACAAGGAGAGCATATCAAGACCGCCCCGGCACAAGCTGGGGCGTTTTCATTTTGTGCTGAACAAGGTGCTGCGTTGCCCAACGAGAGCTCTGGCGGGACGGCTTCGACCTTCTAGAGAACCCAGAAGCGTGATCTTCACTGTCAGGCGGAGCGGGTGCGCCTATCGCGCCTGGGTACTCTCTGTTGGGCAATAATCGGGTCAATATCCAGCGGTACTTTACCCCTATAGCTCCTGTTGTGGACCGGAAGACGGATCAACCCATTCGGTCCTGAACCCTCGCCTCACCTCCGAAAACGACGAAAACATACCCAGACGCTGGCAGGTAAAGCTTCCGGGGTGATGGCTGACAAGGTGCATGTTCGAGCAGCAGGGCAGCAAATCTCATTCGTGAGAAGTGGGAGTAAGGCGGCATCCCGTTCCTCCCACGTTATGACAGAAACAGATATGCCGGCCTCTCGCGAGGCCGGCATGCCGATCATTATAGCGTTGCAAGTCGATCCTAAATGAACAGGAATTCCTTGTGGTTGAAACCCTTCAAGGCCTTGTTGTTGGTGAAGTTCGCCATTTCGATGGCCGCCTTCGAGCCTGAGCCGTCGGCGTCATAGTAGAGCACGCGCTTCTTGGAGTCGTAGACGAAGTAGTCGTCCGCCTGCTTCGCCTTGTCGCCAACCGTGAAGAACTTGCTCGCCATCTTCAGTGGCTTGTTTTCAACACCCTTCTTGATTGCGGCATAGAGCTTCTTGTTCGACTTGAACAGATCATTGTCGAGCCAGATCGAGTCGTCCTTGACGCTGTAGTCCTTGATCGTGTCGTAGTTGACCCGACGGTCCGTCGAGGACGTTCCGAGCCTACCGTCGAACACGAACACGTCCTTGCCAGCGCCGCCCCAGAGCGTATCGTTGCCGTACCCGCCCCAGAGCTTGTCATCGCCTGCGCCACCGAAGAACGTGTCTTTAAAGTTGCCCGTCGTGCTGCCTTTGATCACGTCATTGAGGGGGCTGGCGCTGGCTGCTGTCATCACCTCGGGATTTATATCCCGGACGTTGACGGTAAATGTCGCATCGTCAAAACCGCCCCTTCCGTCCGTGACACGCAGTGTCAGGTTGTATTGAGGCACCTGTTCGAAATCGAAAGCAACTCCGCCGTTGACGATCTTGAGCTGGTTACCATCGATGACGAACCGGCCGTCCGACTTCACCGCCGTGCCGTTCACCATGATCCAGTAGGACAGAGAATCGTTGTTTGCATCAGTAGCCGCCAGAGTCGCGATCGATCCGCCCGACAAAGCGAAAAGCTCATCGACGGAAGCCGTACCGTTGGTCAGATCCGGACTGACGTTCTGTGCAGGAGGAGCTGTGGCGCTCACGCTGATGTTGCTGTTGGTTGATGACACGCCGTCATCATCAGTCACCCTGATCGTAAACGTTGTTGTCTCAGTCGCAGAACCGGGAGCCTTATCCCGAGCATCGAAGCGCAACGCCTGTAGTGCGGTTGTCACATAGGAAGCCGTTCCTTCGATTGTAAAGGTTCCCGCATCTCTAGAATAGATACCTCCGTCGCCAATGAAGGTCCCCTTGGAGGCCGAGTCCATCGTCACGACAACCCGAAGGTTACCGGCATCTCGAATCGTGAGATCCTTGAAGGGCTGAAGATCGGCCCTGTCGGAAACCGTCTGCGTGACCGGCTGGGAAGCTCCTTCAATGACAGGAGCCACATTGGCTCCTACAACTTGTGTGACGACGTTCACCGCGTTGTTGTGTGTGGTGGCGGCGTGGTCATTGTCCTTCACCGTGAAGGAGAACTGCGTTGTCACCGCAGCACCGGCGCTGGTGCGATCTGTCGGGTCGAACGTCACATTGTCCAGAAATGCCTCCAGGGCTGCTGCCTTGCCCACAAAGGTGAAGACTCGGTTCGCACCGGACAGGCCGTTGTCTGTGACGGTCACGCCGTTGCCGGAGGTGACGTTGCCCAGAGCGCCGTCCGCGTCAGCAAAAGAGATGGTCAGTGTGATGTCGTCGTTCTCGTTATCGTTCAGATCGATGCCGACGAACGGGTTCACGGCTCCGCCTGTATCGGTCGCCTGGAAGGAAGTCTGGCCAGTCAACACGGTAAAGGTCGGGGCTTGATTAGCGAGCGTACCGTTTACGGTGACTGCATCGACGTATTGTGTAGCAGATGTCAGCGCATCCTTGATTGTAAATGTAAAGCGCGTGGTTGTCGCTGACGTGTCCCTTGGATCGAATGTTACGCTATCAAGGAAGATGTTCAGGTCGGCCGCTGTTCCGGTTAGGGTATAGGTGCGAATACCACCCGTATCACTTGGCTGACTAACGCTGACCCCAGGGCGGCTGCCAAACGAAAGAGTACCGTTCGTGTTTGTATAAGAGATTGTCAGCGTGAGGATATCGGTCGTTTCGGGATCGGCAACAGTGATGCCGACGAAAGGATTGACAGCTGCTCCATTGGCTGGAGTGCTGAAAACCGATTGCCCCGTGACGGCGAAGGTCGGTGCTTCGTTCACATTGTTCAGGTAGACCTTCACCTGGGTTGCATCAGACTCCAAGCCTCCCTGCCCGCTCTCGACCGCCTTAACGGTCACGTTGAAGTATTTGCGCTCCTGTGCTGTTCCAGGGTTTTCGACCTGAAGATTCGCGTTGTTCTCATAGTCCTGCCGTCCACCGGTGAACCTGATCTCGCCGGTTCCTGCATTGATCGTGAACAGATTTCCAGGGTTGCTGACCAGCTCGTAACGCAAAGCGCCGCCGAGACCATCGTCAGTCGACTGCACACGAGCGACGACCGTTGTCGCAGGTATCGCGGCCTCTTCATCGAGCGCTGCAACCGTTCCTTGAACGGCAGGATTGCTTGGAGGATTGTTAGTCGCCACAGGGTTGACCGTGAACGTCACGCTTTCTCTGTAAGACGCACCCGCACCGCCCATGTCAGTCACCCGCACATGCAAGGTTACAGGTGTAGGAGCACTCACATTCGGAAGGCCACCTGGGCCGACAGTGATCCTGCCTGTGCTGGCATCGATCTGATAATTGTTGCCAGTGTATGCGGATCCATCCTCATTCACGAGGGCATAGCGGAAATCCCGGAAATTCTGAAGCTGATCCTCATCCGTGACAGTGATCCCAGTTGCGATTACATCGCCCTGGGGTGCATTCTCGTTGAGTGTGTTGACGGTGGCGTATTGCAGATCCGTAGGAGCATCATTCGCATTTTGGATATTGAATGTATATTTGACTTCGTATTCGGCAATAGGTGTATACCCGGTTTTCGGAGTAACCTTAAAGTCGATCTGATTGTACCAAAGATCGTTTGGGCCATCCTTATCTTCGGAATTGAAATTAATCGGGCCGCCATTCTTGATGTAAACAACCCAATCGCCTGCGTTCCACTGAGGAGGAGATCCAGGGCCGTTGGTGGTTGCCTGCATAATCCCGTATCGCCCGAAGTCGTCCCCGGCCGCTCCAGGATCAGTAAGCGGTGTAATATCGAATTGCGTGTGATCCTCTCCAGGCTCCCACCCGGTAATTTTTGCGACGATGGTCCCAGTAGCGATATTCTCCGGAATATTCAGAGCAGCTGGGTTGCCGGACTGTGTTGTATACCCATTCACGCCCTGCATTTCGAGAAAGAAGAATTCAGGCATTTTTAAACCCCATATTAACGTTGAGCCTTGCGAGCAATGTGCTCATGTGAAGAAAACGGGAGGTAGGCCTCCCGAAAGTTGTCAATGTCAGATGACGAGGAAGTCGTTGAACGACAGGTTGGCCTTGTTCGTCAGCTTGGCGATCGCAACGGCAGCCTTTTGGCCAGACCCATCTGCATCGTAGAGGAGAACGCCAACATCTCCGGTGTTGTCGTAGATGATGCGATGCGTAGCCGATTGGGCCTGCACTCCTGCGAAGAATGTGTTGGCATCAAGACCTTGTCCGATCCGACCTAGAAGGTCGAAGATTTCTGAAGACAGGTGGATCTTGTCCTCACCTATGGAGAAATCAGCGATTGTATCGACTTCTGCCGCCACGGGATTGGTAGTGAAGACGAATTTGTCACCTCCAACCCCGCCATTGAAGAAGTCGGCTCCACGTCCGCCAATGAATGTATCCGATCCTCCACCTCCGAAGTACGTGTCGTCACCGATTCCACCTTTGAAAACGTCATCGCTTGACTTTGCAGTCCGATAGGTCTCGTTCAGCCAATCACGTACGACGATTCTGATGTTTGACTCGACGAATTGCGTGCCAGTTACATCGTCCGTAACCTGGAGCGTAATCAGGTGCGTACGAATGTTCTCATGGTCGAGCTTTGAACTGTCTGCGACCTGTAGGCGGGCAGTTCCATTGACCATGACTATTTTGAACCGACCATCTGTATCTGCCCACCTCATAGTGCCATCGCCATTATCGATGCCGATCTTGTAGGTGTAAGTGTGACCTGTGTTCACGTTTACCGACAGCGACGCTATGTTGGAATTGTCGCGTGATAGTTCCTGAACCCAGTTACTGGACAGGCGAATATCGGACGGACTTTGGGTGCTATCGCCATAGAGAAGTCCATCGATAAAGACACGTTCGATACCGTTGCTCCTCAGGTTAGAGACAAAAGCGTGCACCGCAGCGTCGTCGCCGATGTTCCTCGAGAGAGCGTAAACGACGTCGTTGCCTAGATCGCCGCCTTGATCGAATTCGATGACATCTCCAGCATCCATAAGATAGTAGGTGTCATTGCCTGCTCCTCCGTGAAGAGTATCAGCGGATCCATCACCTATCGCATTACCTTTGCTGTCGAACGTACCTCCAGTGAGAATGTCGTTGCCCTCTCCGCCTTCGAGAGAGTCATTGCCTGTTCCACCTTCAAGAAGGTCATCTCCATCACCGCCGAGGAGCGTGTCGTTGTCGGCACCACCCTGGAGTACGTCGTTGCCGAGTCCGCCCATGAGCGTGTCCTCGCCCTCGCCGCTATCGAGCAGGTCGTGACCGCCGCCATTGCCTGACTCATTTCCTTCATCATCGGAGATGAGATCGTTTCCTGCGCCGCCCCTGAGGGTGTCGTTTCGCGTGCTGCCGTAGATGGTATTGGCTTGGTTGTTGCCAGTCAGCTCGACGTCGAAATCGAGACCATCGACCACCGAGAGGATCTCGACGCCGAACTTGTCGTCGAGGGTATAGCTCGCGATATGAACGTTAGCCCGATCCTGGCTTCCGCCTTTCTCAGGATCGAGAGGCTCGTCCTCGATCTCATCGCCAACAAAGATCTCGTAGACGTCATCCAGTCCGCTGCCCTGGCCTCCGTAGGGATTCTCGCTATCGTCGATGTAGATCTCTTCGATGCCTTTCCCCCAATGTTGCTCGGCAAAAGCCTGAATCGCCTTCCAGTCGACTTGATCCCCATTCATGAAGTTCTTTGACAGGATATAAACCTTGTCGAAGCCTTCATCAGTCTCGCCGCCGAAATCGATGATGTCAGCAGCATCCATCAGGTAGTAGACGTCGTCGCCTGCGCCAGCGTGGAGAGTATCCTCCGCGCCATCACCGATGACCTCGCCGTTCTCATCGATCAGGCCGCCGTTGAGCGTGTCATTGCCGTCGCCGCCGATGAGCTCGTCGCGGCCATCGCCGCCGCGCAAGACGTCGTTGTCGGCTCCGCCATTCATGACGTCATTGCCGTCGCCGCCAATGAGAAGGTCATCGTCGGCACCGCCATCGAGGTTGTCGTCACCCTCGCCACCGAAGAGCCGGTCGATTCCGGCACCACCGTTCAGGGTGTCGTTGCCGCCCCGTCCGTTGAGATCGTTGGCGCCATCGTTGCCGATAAGGATGTTGCCCTCAAGATCGCTGCCGGTGAGATTGATCGGACCTTCGCCGTCTGCCGCTTGAACGACCTCGACGCCGCTCTGCTCCTCCAATGTGAAGTCGATGCTGGAAACGATAGTGTCCTGGCCGCCTGCCTCGTTGTCATCTTCGAAGACTGTGTCGCCATCACTGTCAATGATGTAGGTGTCATTGCCGGCGCCGCCGGTCATGACGTCCTTGCCCTCACCACCGTCGAGGAGGTCGTTGCCGGCACCGCCGGTGACGCCGTCGTCGCCGCCGCCGCCATTAAGGATGTTGCCGCTGTCGTTACCTTCAACGGCGTTGCCGAGGTTGTTGCCCGAGAGCGTGTTTCCACCTCCCGCAGCCGCATCCAGCTTCAAAACCTCCACTTCTTCGTCCGCATCCAGGGCGAAGCTACCATAAGCGATCACAGTATCGGTTCCGCCGTCAGTAGCTTCATGCACGCGGTCGCCCGTGGTCACATGGTAGGTGTCATTGCCCTGCCTGCCTCTCAGCGTGTCAGTGCCTGACCCGCCATCCAGGATGTCGTCACCTTCGCCGCCGTCGAGCGAATCGTTGCCTTCGCTGCCGGCGAGTTCGTCGTTACCATCGCGGCCCTCCAGCGTGTCGCCGCCGCCTGCACCGTGCAGTGTATTGGCTTCGTTGTTGCCGGTGATTTTGTCAGCATCGTCCGTGCCGATCACATGCACGTCGTTGACCCCTACCTGGATCTCAATCTCCTCGATCCCGGTCGAGATGCTGTAAGTGCCGGAGGCCGTGATGATGACCTTGTCCAGGGCGCCACTCGCGTCGGTGACCTCATCCCCAGCGTCGTCAAGGTAGTAGCTGTCATCGCCGGAGCCGCCAACCAGGATATCGGCCCCGACGCCGCCATCCAGCGTGTCGTCGCCTTCCCCGCCGACAAGCGAGTCCACCCCATCATGTCCGGCCAGAGAGTCGCTGCCGCCGGCGCCGTCGAGGGTGTTCGCCTCGTTGTTGCCGGTGAGGTCGTTGCCCTGGCTGTTGCCGACCAGATGGACGCCGGTGGTGTTCCCGCCGACCTTGCCGTTCTCGATGCTGCCGGCCAGCGTGTACACGCCGGACGTGAACACGACGACCGCGTCCTCGTCCCCGTCAGCGTCAATGATCTTCTCGCTGCCGTAGACATGATAGGTGTCGTTGCCAATGCCGCCTTCGAGCGTGTCGTCACCGTCACCGCCGTCGAGGGTGTCATCGCCATTCTGGCCTACGATCGAGTCGTTGCCGCCAGCGCCGTTGAGCGAATCGTTGCCCACACCGCCAATGATCGTGTTGGCGAACATGTTGCCGGTGATCTCGACGCCGAATGCCACCTCGTCGCCGACCTTGAGGATCTCGACGCCGACGGTATCCTGAAGCTCGTACTTGCCGATGTGGATATAGGCCTTATCCGCGGTGCCGCCGCTCTCCGCGATATCCTCGACGATCACGTCGTCTTCGTCATGGACGTGGTAGGTATCGTTGCCGGA
>NZ_DASQNA010000030.1:300000-388774 GCF_035645195.1 Paenibacillus sp.
ACGAGCGAAGCGACGGCGGCGAAGCTGAAGCTGAAGCTCGACTACGATCAGTTGACGAACTGCATGCGGTGCGGGTTCTGTCTGCCGGCGTGCCCGACGTTCCGGGAGACAGGCGTCGAAGCGGAATCGCCGCGCGGCCGCATCGCCCTCATGAAGGCGGCCGCCGACGGCCTGCTGAAGCCGGATCGGGCGTTCGAGGAGCAAATGAACCACTGCCTCGGCTGCCGCGCCTGCGAGCCGGCTTGCCCGGCCGACGTCAAGTACGGGCGGCTGATCGAGCAGGCGCGCGACGCGGTGGAGGATCATACCGACAGCCATCGCTGGTGGATTCGCGCGATTCGCAAGACCGCCTTCGACGGCGTCTTCCCGCATCCGAAGCGGATGCGCGCGCTCGGCAAGGCGCTGAAGCTGTACCAGCGCACTCCGCTCCGCCGCTGGGCGCGCGCGAGCGGCGCCATGAATTTGCTGCCGTCCCATCTGAGGGACATGGAGCGGGTGCTTCCCGACGCCGCGGACGACGGCGTCGTCGCCCGCATCGGCGCGTCGCATTCCGCCCGGGGGCGGCCGGCCGCCAAGGTCGGCTTGTTCCGCGGCTGCGTCATGGACGTCTTGTTCACCGAGACGAACGTCAACACGGTGAGGCTGCTGACCGAAGCGGGCTTTACCGTCGTCATTCCGGACGCTCAAAGCTGCTGCGGCGCCTTGCACGCGCACAGCGGCGAGGCGGACGGCGCCAAGGAGCTGGCGAAGCGCAACATTCGCGCGTTCCACGAGGCGGAGGTCGATTATATCGTCACGAACGCGGGAGGCTGCGGCGCCATCCTCGTGGAGTACGACCACCTGCTGCATGGCGAGCCGGAGTGGGAGGAGGCGGCCGCTTGGTTCGCCGCCCGCGTCGTCGACGCCGCGGAGCTGCTCGTGCGCAAGGGACGGCCGCTCGACTTCGAGTCGGCGCTAGAGACGCGCGTCACCTACCAAGATTCGTGCCATCTCCGCAACGTGATGAAGAGCGCCGCCGCTCCCCGGGAGCTCATTCGCCGCGCCGCGGGCGACGCGTTCTGCGAAATGAAGGAGGCCGACCGCTGCTGCGGCTCCGCGGGCATTTACAATTTGACGCAGCCCGAGATGGCCGGACAAATTCTCGAGCACAAGATGGAGCACGCGAACGCGACGGAAGCCGGCGTGCTGCTGACGAGCAACCCCGGCTGCTTGCTCCAAATGAAGCTCGGCATCGAAAAGCACGGCGACCCGAAGAAGATGCAGGCGATGCATGTCATTGATTTTATTTACGCGCGCATGAAAAAACAGTAAAACCGATGCGATGCTGGGACTTTTTGCCCAATTAGAGGTGTACACCCGCCGCTCCCCTGGATTATAATTTGGGAAACCGAATCCGCGTAAGGAGCAATGTGCGATGATTACCCTCGGCTTCATGTTGTCGGCGACCCTAGCCCTATTCGGACTATGGTTCGCGTACCGGCATCGCCATGTGCCCGGAGCCCTGTCGTTTATGGCGGTTTGCGCGCTCGTCTGTTGGACGGCGGTCGCCTCGGGCTTCGAATATACGGGAGTGGGCTTGGAGCAAAAGCTGTTCTGGCGGAATGCGCAGCAGCCCGGGTATTACTTTTTGCCCGTAGCCGTACTTGCGCTGTCGGCTGCCTATGCCTCGGAGGGCGGGAAGATCGCCGCGTCGAAGCTGGCGCTGCTTTCGATCGCGCCCGCCGCGGCGGTGCTGCTGCTGTTTACCGACGAATCCCACCATTGGATGCGGGCGTCGATCGCATGGAACGGGACCGGACAACTGGTCATCGAGCGAACGTTGCTGAGCCAACTGTTTATAAATTATAACTTCCTATTGAATATCGTTTCGCTCGGACTGCTGACGCGAGCGCTGCTGACGGCGAAAGGGCGGCCTCGCAAACAGCTCGCCTTCCTCGCGTCCGGCGTGGCGCTGCCGTGCGTCATCTCGCTGCTGCGGACGTTCGGCATGTTTCCGATTACCGGGTACGCGGCTTTGACCGCCATTACGTACGTGCCGGCTTCCGTCATCATGATGTGGGGCATTTTCAAATATCAACTGCTACAGGTCGTGCCGATCGGGCGAAGCGCGCTCGTGGACGCGATGAAAGAAGGCATCGTCGTATTGGACGCGGACAAGCGGGTGCTCGACGCGAACGTGTCGGCCCGGCGGATGGTCGCCATGCTCGCCGGACGTTCGGAGGAGCCGCTCGAAGGGCGTTCGTTCGCGGACGTGCTGCCGTCCGCCGACGCCTGGCTCGGGGTTCATGACAGCCGGAAGGAAGGAACGATCGAGCTTGCGTCCGGTTTAGGCGAGGAAGGCTATTACTGGACGGTGCGGGTCATGCCGATCTGGCGCGGGGAAGACCGGTTCGGCGGCTCGGTGTCCGTCATTACCGACATGACGGATATCAAGCGCCGGGAGCGGGAGCTGCGCCGCACCGCTTCGATCGACGCGTTGACCGGCGTGTACAACCGCGCGGCGTTCGTCGAGCGGACGGAGAAGCTGATGAAGGCGGCCGCCGTGATGGACCAGCCGGTGTCGCTGCTCCTCATGGATATCGACGAATTCAAACCGATCAACGACCGGTACGGCCGCCGCGTCGGCGACGAGGCGATTCGCGCGTTCGCCCGCGCGGTGGAACCATGTCTCGACCGCACGCATGTGTTCGGCCGCATCGGCGGCGAGGAGTTCGCGGTCGCGCTGCCCGGCGTCGCGCTCGACGGCGCCGCGGCGCTGGCCGACGCGATCCGGCAAGCGGTCGAGCGAACGCGCGTCGCCGCCGGCGACCGGGACATTCGCATGACGGTCAGCATCGGCGCGGCATGCGGCGCGGCGGGGGAGCTGTTCGACCGGCTGCTCGCCGAAGCCGACCGAAGGTTGTACCGGGCGAAGCGAGGCGGACGCAATCGCGTCGCGGCCGACGACGACACGGAAGCTGTCCCCCGCGGATGAACATCCGAAGGGACAGCTTCCTTTTTGGGCATGCTTTTGACATCAAATGAAGTACAGGAGGAATCGAGCATGACGAACGGATCGGGACAAGTGCGCAGCAACATTCGGCCGGGCCTTGCGGTGGATATCGTACTGAAGCAGGACCAGCGAACCGGGAAAACGACCCGCGGCGTCGTGAAGGATATTCTGACGAATTCGCCCCGCCATCCCCACGGCATCAAAGTGCGGCTGCAGGACGGTCAGGTCGGACGCGTCAAAGCGATTCTAAGCGCGGAAGCGGATCAAATTTGAAAATCGGCGCCGATTTCGCGGTGGACGTACGCCCGGAAGCCGGGGCCGGCGGAGGAGACGGCGCGGTACAGCTCTTCCAGCCGGTCGTTCAGCACCGCTTCCATTAACTGAACGCGCAAATTGCCGTCGTCTTTCCGGAGATGGTGTACAACCCGGATCGGCTGCAGCGCGCCGCCGTCGTTCAAGCAAAACAGAGCGAACGACACGCCTTGATAATAAAACGTAACGACGAGTTGACGTTGGGCGGGGATATACTGCAGGGCGACATCTTCCAGCCGGTCGTTGCCGAAAGGCACGGAACGGGCATAGGGTGTTGCGGTCACGTAAATAATCCCTTCTTTCATCGGGCGAAATGGATAGAGCTCAAGAACCATTATGCCATGAACGAAAGAAGGAAACTAGTTCCTTCGCCCGGTTAATTTAGGGTCGAATATGCCGAAAGAATCAGCCTGCGCGGTATGCGGCAGGCTGATTTTTTAGACTTGCGTTTATACGGTCGCCCTGCGCAGCAACACGAAGGAGACGAGCGCCAGAAGCGCCGTGACGGGCAGCACCCAAAGCGAAAGGTCGACGATGCTGTCGAGCGACAGCAGCCATTCGAACACCGCGGGCCAACCGTCGAAGAGGTGAAGGGCCGTCGCCGCGAGGAACAGCCCCGCGAAGAACAGATACAGACTGATATTCCCGAACCGCTTATGGAGCAGCGCCAGCATCATCCCGAGCGCGAAGGCGGACGCGAGGAATACGAACTGCGAGCCCCATTCGCCGCCGAGCCCGATCGTCCGGTACACGGGCATGCTGAAGAACGAAATGCGGATATCCGCGCCGGCGAACACGGCTTGCTCGATGCGGGACAGCAGCGTGGAGAAGGCGCTGAACGCCGCCGCTACGGCGAGGCCGCCGCCGAGCAGCCCGAAATAATAGTCTTTGCGCCGGACGCTCATCCCGAGCGCGTACGGCAGCGTTTCCCGCAGCGCGACGATGCCGAGTATCACCATATATATATACATCGGGGTGAGGCCGCCGGTCGTCGCCTCGCCGCCGCCGAACCGATAGAGCAGCAGCGCCAGAAGCCCGTATACGAAAAATAGAATCGCCCAGAAGATGGCCGCCGACGTTCGCACGTCGAGCAGCATCATTTTCCAAATACCGCCGATCGATCGATTCATTGTCCGCTCGCCGCCTTTCCGTCGGAATGAATTGGATTCGTCAGATGCACGAACAGCTGCTGCAGCGACACCGCTCCGAGCTCGAGGCCGAGACTTTCGGCTTTGCGGATCGCATCCGGCGTCGCCGCGCCTTTCACCGTCAGCGACGCCAGACCGCCGACGGCTTCGGCGTGCAGGACGTCGCGCCCGACGGCGAACGCCTCGGCCTTCGCCTTCGGCCCCGTGACGGTGTAAGCCATGCCCCGCAGCGCGTCGGCCTCTTCGTTCACGAGCAGCCGGCCGCGGTCCAAGATGAGCACGTGCTCCAGCATGCGGCTCACTTCGTCGATGAGGTGCGTGGAGAGCACGATCGTGCGCGGATGCTCGGCGTAATCCTCCAGCAGCAAATCGTAGAACAGCCGGCGGGCGGCCGCGTCGAGGCCGAGGTACGGCTCGTCGAAAATCGTGAGCGGCGCCCGGCTGGCGAGACCGATGATGATGCCGACGGCGGACAGCATGCCGCGGGACAATTTGTTCATGCGCCGATCGAGCGGCAATTCGAACAGCGACGCGAGCCGCAGCGCGTACTCCCGATCCCAGCTCGGGAAGAAGGAGCCCGACAGATCGAGCACGTTTCTTACTTGCAGCGTCTTCGGATACGTCTGGCTTTCTTTCACGAAGCAAATCCGGCGCAGCACGGCGTCGTTCTCGTACGGCGCCTCGCCGAACAGGCGAACCTCGCCGCGCGTGGCGAACTGCTGCGCGGTCAGAATGTGCATCAGCGTCGTTTTGCCCGCGCCGTTGCGGCCGAGGAGGCCGTAAATTTTGTTTGGCGCGAGGCGAAAGCTAACGTCGTCGAGCGCCCGCATCGTGCCATACGTCTTCGCGACGCGGTTCGCCTCGATAATCGGTTCATGCATGGACTATGCCTCCCTCCGAATCATGCGGATCAATTCTTCGCGATCGATCCCAAGCTTACCCGCCTCGTTCAGCATCGAGACGACGAATTGCTCGTAAAACTGTTGTTTGCGTTTTTCGATCAACGTTTCCCTCGCTCCGGCCGCCACGAACATGCCGATCCCTCTTTTCTTGTACAAAATGCCTTGCTCCGCCAACAGATTGACGCCTTTCGCCGCAGTGGCGGGATTGATTTGGTAAAACGCCGCAAACTGGTTGGTCGACGGCACCTGCGTTTCCTCAGGCAGCGTTTCGCTGATGATGTCGTCCTCGATGCGCTCCGCGATTTGTTGAAAGATCGGTTTTCCGTCGTCGATTAAACTCGCCATGGCTTCACCACCACAATGGTTAATTACTCATGTAACTAACCATACAACCGGTGGATGAATTTGTCAACGGGCGAAGGCAAAAAAAATACCGGCTTCGCAAATCGAAGCCGGCGGGCGGAGCCCGTTATTTGGAGGGCATTTCGAAAAATTCGGACTGCTCCCTGTCGTGGTAGGCGACATCGCCGACCCCGGACTGCAGGACGACGACGGACTCGTCGAAACGGACGAGCAGGCCGCCCGAGTCGACGATCATGTCGTCGCGAAACACGCGTACCGGCGTGCGGCGTTCCATCGCTTCCCGAAAATCTTGATCGGTGACCAAACGATTGTTGCGAGGCATGAAATTCTCCTTTCCGTCGGCCATTGCAGCCTACCCTCTTAGAATAGCGGTTATCGCGACTTTTTTCGATAGGAGGCGAACCTCCGACGCGCACCGCACGCGCGATCTACCGAGCGCCCCGGCGGCTGGCTGGCGTCTTGGCTGGCTTTTCTGGCGGTTCCGGTAGGCTAACGATATACTGAAGGTAACGAACGGAGGTGCCGAAGGTGGTCTTACTCCTGCGCGTGACGCAAAAACTGCTAAAACTGAATAACCGCTTCTTGGCGCTGTTTACCGCGTTGTTCGTCCTCGTCAGCTCCACGATCATGTATGCGTTGGAGCCGGAGACGTTCACCACGTGGTTCAATGCGCTGTGGTATGTAATGACGACGATGGCGACGGTCGGATACGGGGATTATTTTCCGACGACGGTGCCGGGCAAGCTGTACGCCATGTTCCTGTACTTGTTCGGGATCGGCCTGCTTAGCCTCGTCATCGGCAAACTGCTTGAGTTTTTCGGCACGCTGAAAAAACGGAAGGAGGCGGGAACATTGAAATTTCACGGCAACGGACACGTACTGATTATCGGCTGGAGCCGGAAAGCGCAGGCGGCGCTCGACGAGCTGCTGCACGCCGAACCGGACCTCGAAGTCGTCGTCGTCGACGATTTGGAGCGCACGCCGGTCGATCGGGAGCGAGTGCATTTCGTAAGCGGCGATCCTGCCGCGGAGGAGACGCTGGAGACGGCGGGCCTTGCGCGGGCGCGGGCGGCGATCGTATTTTCCGACCGCAGCATCGATAACCCGGCGCTGGCCGACGGCAAAGCGCTTCTCGTCGCCTCCAGCATCGAGCGGCTCGCGCCGCACATTCATACGACGGTCGAAATCGTGCTGGAGCAGCATATTCAAAACTTCCGCCACGTTCAGGTGAACGAATTCATTTTGTCGGACGAAGCGGTATCCCGGCTGGCCGTCCGCTCGGCGCTTCACGCGGGCAGCGTGTCGCTGCTGACGCAGCTGCTCAGCCGCCGCATCGGCGAGGACGTGTTCGAGGTGGCGTCGCGCGCGGAGTGGCGGACGTACGGCGACGCTTTCCAAGGCTTGCTTCGGCTCGGCGCGACGCTAATCGCGGACGGAAGCGACATGACGATCAACCGCAAGCTTGACGAACCGCTGCCGAGGGACGCCCGGCTGTTCATCATTTGCGACAAGCCGACGTACGAGCGCATTCGCGGGCAGGCTTGACTCGCCTTACGGGCGGGGCAGGCCGAATGCGCCCAACCATTCAGCAGCTTCTTGAACCGTGTATGCATGACGCAGCGCGATCCGTTGGACTCAGCGATCTTTCCGATATTTCAACGGTGTGGTACCTACGGTTTTTTTGAAAATACGGATGAAGTACGATGGGTTCGGGATCCCGACTTCGATGCCGATGCGCTCAATCGGTAAAGAGGTCGTTTGCAGGAGTCTGCAGGCGATCTTGATTCGCCTTGCCGTTACATACTGGGGGATGCCGCTGCCGGTTTCGTTCTGAAACAGTCGAGATAAATAATATTTCGAAAGATGCATGGCCTCCGCGATGTCCTCCAACCGAATGTCCTCTTTGTAATGCTCTTCGACCCATTGCATCACCTTCTCTGCATACGTGAACGTTCTCGGGAGCATGCCGTTCGATTGCTTCGCCTGACGCGGCTCCAAGTGAGGGGAGATAGCGTTCAATACCTGCATGACCAGCAGGGAGGACAGTTCGAGTGCCGCTTCCCGATTGCCCTCGGCCGCGGGGGCGTTCCTTTCATGAACGGCTAGCACTTGCTCAATATAATCGAAGGTTGTTTCCCCCATATCGAAAGCTTGCAGCGATTGATTCCCTTGCCAAAGCTGAAGCAACAGCGCATGGAGCATGGGGAAGGGGCGAAGCTTGTCCTCAACCTCATAAGGCTCGAAGTGAATATTCGACCGAATGTAGGGCTGTGCGCGGCTCACGTTGGCGGAAACCTTGTGCAGCTGGAAAGGCTGAAAGAAGAAGACCATCCCGCGTCGAATTTCGAACGTCTTTTGGTTGACGATCACGGTGCCGCTGCCTTCGTGAACCATGAGGATCTCGCAGCACTGGTGCCAGTGATAATACCCCGAAAAATCCGCTTCGGTTTTTCTTTTATGTACCCATAGCAGAAGCTCGTTGTGTAACGGTACGGGTTCGAACAAATAATGCACAGGCGCCCCCCCTTCGGTTAAATTGATCAAGCATACTGCTATCATAGCAAGATATGAACATTTTTGTAGCGTCAATGACCACTATCGGGGTGTAAAAAGCACTATAATAGTGCAAAATCATAGATTGCGCTAGGAGATTCCTATGGAGAATATAGCGAACGGAGTTTGGAAATATCGATGGGGAGAACCGGAGAAGCATACGCCAACGACGTATCGCGAATTCGAGATCCAGCACGAGGCTCTCGCTCGATTGGTTTGCGGAGGGAAACCCCCGATTGCGCAGCGCGACATCCATGTCGCAAGATCGTCCAGAGGCGTGCGGATCGAGCTGCCGCTTGGGGCCGATGAACAAGTATACGGCTTCGGCTTACAGCTGCATCGGGTAAACCACACGGGACGCAAGAAAATGATTCGCGTGAACAGCGATCCGGTGGCGGATACGGGCGACAGCCATGCGCCGGTTCCCTTTTACGTATCCACCGCTGGCTACGGCGTATTCGTCGATACGTCGCGCTACGCAACATTTTACTGCGGAACGAATTTGCGGAAAGGCGACTCCGCTTCGAAGGAGAATGTGAAACGTTCCATCGGCACATCGGAAAGTGAGCTATATGCTTATAAAGGCACGGACGTCAGCCGCTCTGTGTTAGTCGACGTGCCGGCTGCGGAGGGTATTGACGTGTACTTCTTCGAGGGACCCGATCTGCGTACGGCGGTGCAGCGGTACGTGCTCTTTTCGGGCGGGGGGTGCTTGCCGCCGATGTGGGGGCTCGGCATATGGTACCGGGCCTACAGCGCCGCGCGGAAAGACGATGTGATGAAGCTGGCCGCAGGCTTCCGTAAGGAGCGGATGCCGGTGGATGTGTTCGGCTTTGAGCCGGGGTGGCAAACCCGTGCCTATAGCTGTTCCTTCGTATGGGACGAGGAACGGTTCCCGCGGCATCAAGAGATGCTGGATCGGCTGTACGAGATGGATTATAAGGTGAACCTGTGGGAGCACCTCTTCGTCCATCCGACCTCGCCGATGTACGATGCCCTCTCGCCGCATTCGGGCGATTACGAGGTATGGGAAGGGCTCGTTCCCGATTTGTCGATTCAAGAAGCGAAGCGTATTTTCGCGGACCATCACAGGGAAGCCTTCGTGGATCGCGGGATATCCGGCTTTAAACTGGATGAATGCGACAGCTCGGACTATGTGCATTCGAATTGGTCCTTCCCGGACGTCAGCTCGTTCCCTTCGGGGATGGACGGAGAGCAGATGCACAATCAGATCGGAACGCTTTACCAATCGGCGATACTGGCTCCCTTCGAAGCAGCGGGCAAGCGCACATGGTCGCAGGTTCGCGCCTCCGGCGCGCTTGCGAGCCCGTATCCGTTCGTATTGTACAGCGACTTGTACGATCATAAGGTGTTTATTCGCGGCATCGTCAGTTCCGGCTTCTCCGGGCTGCTGTGGACGCCCGAAGTAAGGCAGGCCGCTTCCGCGGAGGATCTCATCCGCCGTGTACAGACGGTGATCTTCTCCCCGCTAGCGCTGCTAAACTGTTGGCGAATTCCCAATCCGCCCTGGGTACAAGTGGATCGCGAGAAAAACAAAGCCGGCATTGTCATGAGCGATTATGAATCGGTGCAGCGCATCTGCCGGGAGCTGTTCGAGTTGCGTATGAGTCTGATTCCGTACTTATATTCGGCTTTCGCGAAGTATTGGCAGGAAGGTCTTCCGCCCTTCCGCGCGCTTGCGATGGATTACCCGGACGACGCGGCTGCTCAGCAAATCGATGATGCGTATATGATGGGCGATTCGATCCTCGTCGCCCCCCTGACGGCGGACTCCAGCGAACGCACGGTGTATTTGCCCGCAGGGAGCTGGAGAGACTTCTGGACGCATGAGCGCTATGAAGGCGGAAGTTCGTACTCGTTTGCATATGGGTTGGACCGAATTCCGATATTCGTCAAAGACAACGCGATATTGCCCCTCGCGGTGCCGTTGCAGCACGTCCGCGAGGATGCGGTCTTCGAGCTTACGGTTAGGATGTATGGAGATTCGCCGAAGGAATGCCTTCTCTTCGAGGATGACGGCAACAGCCTATCGTATCGGGAGGGACGCTATAATTGGGTACGGCTTCGTCCCGGAGCGGAGGGAGCGGGCGAAGTCGAACGCCGCGGAAGCTTCGAGGGAATGAAGTATAAGATCAAAGAATGGGTATCGTTCAAGTAGCTCGGGACGCGCGGCAGTGCCGCCGAATTCGTCGCGTCTTCGTTGTCGAAGTGTTGGTTTATGGATAGAATAAGAGCCGAAGGGAGCGAAAAGGTATGCCGAAGAACTGGTATAATCGACTGCTGTTATCCTATATTCCAATTTTCGTTATCGTTCCCTTGGTGCTTATCATCATATTCCTTCTCGGCGCGGCGGAGATGACGAGGAAAGAAACGGTTCGCGCGAACGAGGTGTTTTCCGGCCAGGCGTCGCAATCGTTGGAGTACTCGCTGCGCGCGATCAACGAGATGATGAATCGGGAAATCATTTCTAACGGATTCAAGTCGTTCTTTGCCCAATCCGGAAATCCGTATCTTGCGGCGAACGAGGTGTCCCGCAAGTTGAACGAGATCAAGCTGTCCAATCCGCTGATCGACTCGCTCTATCTGTACCGTCACGTAGACGGCGTCGTGCTCGGGCATCAATCGATGCATGCGGCGGATCAGTTTCCGGATCATGCGTTCCTGACGAGCGTACTCGAACATCCCGGCAGAACGGGATGGTCCGATCCGAGAACGCTGCATCCGGAAGGGAAGGTCGTCGTTAGTTTAACCCGCAACGTGCCTCTCCTGACCGGGGAGCACGGTTTGATGGTCGTGAACGTGTCGCAAAGCGCGTTGCGCGATTTCTTGAGGGGAATGATCGGCAACGATTTGACATTCATTCACCTGTACGACAGCCAAGGGAAGCTATGGTTCGGCACCGAAAGCGAGCATTTGGAGGCGGTGTCGGAGAACGTGGGGCGCGAATTGTCGGGCGTCGAATCGGCATACACGGGCTGGAGCATTCGAAGCGGGATGATCGGCGGTCCGCCGTTCCGGGCGTTCAAGGAGCTGTCCGATATATATATCGTGGCGGTCATTGGGACACTCGCATTCGGCCTCGCTTGGCTCATTCTCGTCTCGAGGCGGCAATACCGCCCGGTCGTCAGCATCGTGAAGCGAATACGCGATATGTCTAACCCCGGAACCGCCGCGGAAGAAAATCCGCCGGTCAAGGACGAGTTTTTATTCATTGAATCCACGCTCAGCAAAATTATGCAGCAATCCGAGGAATATCGAAAGCAGCAAGCGGCGGATGTCGTGTATAAACGCCGGCATTTCTTCCACGAATTAATGGAGGGCGGCAGAACGATCGGGAGAGAGGAATGGGAGAAGGAGCTCCGGCGCTTCGGGATGGACCCCGAATTCGGCGTGATGGCCGCCGGCATGCTAGAGATCGATAAATACCCGACCTTCGAGCAATTGTACTCCGGCAACGGCAAGGATCTCCTTCGATACGCGCTCACGAATGTGATCGCCGAGATCGCGTCGATCCGGTCTGTACAGGTATGGCCGGAGTGGAGCTCGAGCCAGCAGCTGGGGCTGCTCTTCCTAGCGAAGCCCGGCGATGCGGAGCAAGGCTTCGAGGATCGCTTAAGAGAGCTTTGCGAGCACATGGTCCGGTGGACGGCGGACAATCTGAACTTTTCGGTCACGCTCTCGATCGGTACGCTTACGTCGTCGATTTCGGAGCTGCATCTAAGCTACGACGACGCGACGGAGGCCATGAAGTATAAGTCCGTGCTAGGCAACGGGCGGGTCATCAGTCAGGAGGATATCCGGAACAAGTCGGAAGGCGAAGTGTACAAGGGGCTGCAGATGGTTCGCGGCATCGCTCAAGCGTACCGGATGGGCGAGGAGCAATGGGAAGAGAAGTTGAAGGAAATGTTCGACGATTTCCGAAGCCGCATTATTTCCAAAGACGATCTGATCAATGTCATGAACTATTTGATCTACCACTTGTTCCGGGAAATGATGGAGCTTCCGGGGGAAATTCAAGACAACTGGAAGGATGAAGTCGTTCCTTCGTTGAACGAAGCCATGGAACGGTTCGATACGGTTGACGAGCTGTACGAGGACGTACG
The DNA here is from genome assembly GCF_035645195.1 of Paenibacillus sp. Taxonomy (NCBI): domain Bacteria; kingdom Bacillati; phylum Bacillota; class Bacilli; order Caryophanales; family Paenibacillaceae; genus Paenibacillus; species Paenibacillus sp. The sequence continues at coordinate 312,395 of NZ_DASQNA010000030.1, forward strand.
CCGGCTGCTCGAGGCGAACGCCCAGAAGCTGAAGCAGCTTCGGGAGGGCAAGAGCAACCATCAAGCCATTCAAGAGGTTCGAAAGTTTATCGAGGAGCAAGCGAGCAATCCGAATTTATCGTTGTCGTTGATCGGAGAGCGGTTCCAGATGAGTACCAGCTACGTCAGCCGACTGTTCAAGGATGAATTCGGGGAAAATTTCGTCGACTACGTCGCGAAGGTTCGCATCGAACACGCGAAGCGGCTGCTTAGGGAGACCGGTGAATCGATACACGAGATCGCGACGACCATCGGGTATACGAACTATATGACGTTCAACCGGGTGTTTAAAAAGGTGACGGCGACGACGCCGAGCGAATACCGGAGCCGTCATCAAAAACTGTGAATAAACGGATTGGGGAAGGGCCTGCGGATGAAAGCCGCGGGCCTTTCTTTTTTTTCGAGCGACGGCGGGCTTTTCCGGGAGGCCGCAAAAATTGTGGGGGGCTCAAAAACTGTTATACGGACGCCTAACCGCGCCTTAGGGAAAGCGTTTCAAGATTTGTTAGCAGGCTCAAAAGCTGTGAGTTGTCGTTCCCGCGGCGCTTCGGTTACAGTGGGGGCAGTCGAACGGTCCCGCCGCAAGGCTTACGCCAGGGCAGACCGGACGGCTTACAATCAACTAGAGGTGGGCTTATGCTATCGAACGAGAAAGCTTCCGCGGAGGGAACCGTCGCTGATCGGAATGCGTCGCTCCATCGCAAGAGGAGATGGAATCAAAATAAGCCTCTCCTTGTGATGTTTATTCCGGTAGCCGCGTTCTTCCTTTTATTCAAGTACGCGCCGATGTTGGGTCTTGTAATTGCGTTCAAAGACTACAACTTTGCGGAAGGCATCTGGGGGAGTCCGTGGGTCGGGTTCGCGAATTTCGAGTATTTGTTTAACAATCCCAAGACGCTAAACATTATTCGCAATACGCTGGTGCTCAGCGCTTTAAACGTGTTCGTGGGATTTCCGTTCCCGATCATACTCGCGATTCTCTTGAACGAGGTGCGAAGGGCTTGGTTTAAGAAATGGGTACAGACGTTGGTCTTTCTTCCCCATTTCCTGAACTGGGTCATCGTCGGCGGGTTGGTGCTGATGGTATTCGCCTTGGAGACGGGATTCGTCAATAACATGCTGTATGCGTTAACCGGACAGAAGTTCCCGTTCCTGTTCCACGAGACGTCCTGGATCGCGATTTTCGTAGGTTCCGGGATTTGGAAGGGTGCGGGATGGGCGGCGATCATCTATCTTGCGGCGTTGACGTCGATCGATCCGAGTCTGTACGAGGCGGCGAATATGGACGGCGCCAACAAGTGGAAGCAGCTGTGGAACATTACGATACCGGGGATCCAGCCGACGATCGTGCTCATGTTTATTCTAAATATCGGCAACGTCATGGATGTCGGCTTCGATCAGGTGTATGTATTGCAAAATCCAGTCATCGTCAACGTCGGCGAGGTGATCAGCACGTGGAACTTCAAAGTAGGCCTCGGCGCCGGACAGTTCAGCAACGCGACGGCCATGGGATTGTTCGAATCGCTGATCGGTCTCGTACTGGTGCTTACCGCGAATCAAATTGCTCGTAAATTCGACAGAGGCTTATGGTAGGAGGGGATCAACGTGAAACAATCTTGGGGCGAGAGAGCATTTGACGGAATCAATTACGTCATCTTATCGCTGGTCGCGATGAGCTGCTTGCTGCCGCTCATTCATCTCGTGGCGCTGAGCCTAAGCAGCGGAGAAGCGATTACGCTCGGAAAAGTAGGTCTTTGGCCGGTCGAACCGACGTGGGAGGCGTACAAAAAGCTGATTCACGGGACGGACATCGTCAACGCGCTGCGGAACAGCCTCGTCATTACGGTCGTCGGGACAGCATTAAATATGGTCTTCACGGTACTGGCGGCGTATCCGCTGGCGAAGAAACACTTTTATGCGCGAAAATATTTGACGCTTGCGATCGTATTCACGATGCTGTTCTCCGCCGGTCTTATTCCGAACTATATGCTTGCGAAAGCGTTAGGCCTCGTGAACACGTACGGCGCATTGTGGCTGCCCGGTCTCGTAAGTGCCTACAACATGTTAATATTGCGGTCGTTCTTCGAGAACATTCCGGATGAACTCGAAGAGGCTGCGCGGATCGACGGCTGCGGAGAATGGCGCATCATCGGCCAAATCGTCCTTCCGTTATCGCTCCCGGCGATCGCGACGGTAGCCCTGTTCTACGGCGTCAACCATTGGAATTCGTTCTTCAATGTGTTGATGTATATCAACGATTCGGAAAAGTTCAATTTGTCCGTCCTCGTGCAAAATATGATCCAAAGTCAATCGCTCCTCATGGAGATGGCGCAGCTCGATCCGGACGCGTTTACGCAGCTTACGCCGGAGTCGATCAAGTCTGCGGGGGTGCTCGTCATGGTCGTCCCGATGCTGATCGTTTATCCGTTCCTGCAAAAGTATTTCGTGAAGGGCGCGCTCATCGGTTCCGTCAAAGGCTAACGCGGGGAAGGACAGGGAAAGGGGGAATGCCGGCGCTCGGCAACATTTTCCGGATGTACATGGTAAGCTAGTTGCATGATAAGGATTGGATGATAAAAGGGAGGCAATTGCATGTTTACACAACGAACGAAGAAGAACATCGCTTGGTCCACATCGGCCGTATTATCGCTATCCGTCTTGGCGGCTTGCGGCAGCGGCGGAGCGGCGAACGAGCCGAAGGCCGAAGCGCCGGCACCGGCAACCGCCGGGGAAACGAAAGCGGAACCTAGAGGGAAAATAACCGTCTCGATCTACGATCGCGGACAGATTCCGAAGGAAGAGGGGACGTATTCGGATAACCGATGGACGCGCTGGATCAACGAGAATGGCCCGGTGGACGTTGAGTTCGTACCCATTCCTCGGAACGAATCGCAGCAGAAGTACAGCATGCTCTTCGCGTCAGGGGAGGCGCCGGACTTGGTGCTGGAATATGACAACGCTTTCGTCAATACGCTGTGGGCGCAGAAGCAGCTCCTGCCGTTGGACGACCTCATCGCGGAGCACAGCACGGAGTACAAGAAGCTGCTCGAGAAATTTCCGGAGCTGAAGAAGCTGGCGACAAAGCCGGACGGCAAAATGTACGAAATCGCTCGCATTATGAAGCCGGAAGTGCTCGGGATGATGGTCATCCGCAAGGATTGGCTGGATAAGCTCGGTCTGCAGGTGCCGCAAACGATCGAGGAGCTGTACCAAGTGGCCGACGCATTCGCGAACGGCGACCCGGACGGGAACGGCAAGAAGGATACGTTCGGCATTAACCTGAGCCAGCACGCTACGTATTACGTGGACGCTATGTTCCAGAACGAGATGTTCATCGTCGAAAACGGCGAACTGATCCGCCAATTCGATCGGATCAAGCCGGCGTACGAATTCAAGCGTCGTCTGTTCGAGAATAACATCGTAGATAAAGATTTCCTTACCGATACGAACGGTCAGAAGGCGGAACAGGATTTCGCGAGCGGCAAGCTTGGCATCTACTTGGCGTACAGCTCCGTAATCAGCAGAAACTTCGATACGCTGAAGCAGAATACGCCGGGGGCCGAAATCGTGGCGATGCCGTTCCCGAAGACGGAGTACGGGCAGTTCGGACCGGACTTCAACCCTCCCTTCCAGTTGACGGGCTCCGTGAACGCGAAGGCCAAGGACCCGGTCGCGGTGATGAAGTATATCGACTTCATGGTTTCCGAACCGACGGTTCAATATTTCGCGAACGGCGAAGAAGGCGTTCACTACACCGCATCGGCGAGCGGTTGCCCGCAGCCGATCGACCGCGAGAAGAACAAAACCGAAATGGGTTATATCAACGACTATAAGATGTTCATGCCGACGTATTTGTTGAAGACATGCGCGGTGAACGAGCGCTCGCTCGAATCGACGAATGCGATCGACCAAGAGTGGATTCAAATCGCGACGGAAGCGCAAAAGCTCTACTTGGATCCGAATCGACCGCATCCGGGCTTTACCCATGCGAAGTTCCGTCCGGCGCTGGAAAAAGATTTGAATACGCTCTTCAATGACGGCAGGAACACAATGAACGAAATTATGGCGAAGACGATCGTGAGCGGAAATGCGTATACGGTCGATCAAGGCGTTGCCGACGTCGTCAGCGCTTGGAATCAAGCGGGCGGCAAGAAACTCGAGGAATGGTATAAGAACTGGTATCAAGAAAACAAAGACAGTTGGTTGTTCATGCAGGACCTGTATCAAATGGAGTTCGAATAAGGGATCGGGTCGGGAGTTCGGCGGGGCGTACCGCCCCGCCCGCTTACCGAATTTTTTTAAACAAGTATGAAAGGGGTTACATGATGCGAATTCGAAGAAGTTCATTGGCATTCCTTCTCGCGATTTCCTTGCTGGTTGGCGTCGCGGTTCCCGGCGCCGGAGCGGCAACGGCTGCGGCGAGCGGCGATGGAGCTGCGCCGGAGCCGATCGTCTATCGAGCGTCGGCGGGGTTTTCCGGTACGCAGGGCGGGAACGGCTGGCATTACTGGAAGCAGCGCAGCGGCGTGCGATCCGACTTGGTGTACGCGGAGACGCCGACGGGCAATCCGGTCGTGCCGCGTTGGAAGGACGCCGTGTCGAACACGCCGTGGATTTCCGCGACGGCGATGCATCCGGGAGCGTCCGACGACGTCGTACGCGCGTGGAAAGCGCCGAGTCATGGGACGGTCGGCATCGGCGGTTCCGCTCGCAAAGGCGATAATCTCGGCGATGGCGTGCTGGTTTCGATCGAGAAGAACGATGCGGTGCTGTGGAGCGCCCATTTGACGACGACGGAGCCGTCGCTGCCGACGGGCGTCGAGTCGGTGCCGGTCGCCGAAGGCGATATCATCGCTTTTGTCGTCCGCAAGAACGTCACGCTGAACAACGACCATACGAATTGGGATCCGATCGTTACGTTCACGCCCGGCGGCGGGAACGGCGGGGAGCCGGGCGAAGAAGCGCCCGACGCGATTCCGGTCGCAGCCGCGGTGAATACGCGGGGCGGACCGCATGCGGACGTGAACCAGAAGATGCTCGTCGCGAACGGGAGCGAATTCGTGATTAAGCATTTCCTGAAGAACGGCGCTACCGACGCGCCGACGCATCGGGAAGGATATCTTCAGGCGGACTTTGGCATTCTAATAGGTCGGGCGGAGGCGGTCGACACCGTTACGATGAACGTCTATGTGCCCGAGGCTGCGGGGAAGGATGTGCCGATTACGATCCGAGGTTTGCAGAACGCCGAGTGGACGGAGTCGGAGATTACATACAATAACGCGCCTGCGGAGCCGGGAGTTGTGTTGGACACCGTCGTCGTGAACAATGCCGGCTGGTATCGCTTCGACGTCACATCCTATGTGCTAGCACGGATCGAAGCGGGGCTGCCGGTCGTCTCGTTCCGTGTGACAGACGACGCCGCGACCGATACGCTGGTTCGGTTTCGCTCTAACGATGCGTCCGAGCCGGAGCTGCGCCCTTACTTATCGCTGGATGAAGCCGGCGGGGGCGACGGGCGGTTGAGCCGCGGCACCGTCGCCAACTTGCCGGAGAGCTTCTACGCGCGGCCCGGATTGGAAGGGATGCCGCGCATCGATTACGCATCCATGTACGTTGCCGATGTGAAGAAGTTCGGAGCCGCGGGCGACGGCGAGACGAACGACCGAGAGGCGTTCGACCGGGCGATCGCCGCGCTCGAACAGGTCGGAGGCGGCATCGTATATATGCCTGCGGGTAGATATTATTTCGCGGCGACGCCCCCGCCGGGGACGGATGCGCGGGACCGGCGATTCTGGGATCGGACCGACGAGCGTGCGCTTGAAAATATTCATTTCGTCGGCGAAGGCGATGCCACGACGATCGTATTTCGGAGCCCGGGTCTCGCGGCGCTGCCGGAAGGGCAGCTATTCCATACCGCTAACGGTGCCTATAACGGCCGCCCGTACGGCTGGAGAATCGATGGCGTGAATATTTCGTTCCGCAGCTTCGGGACGTCCTGGTCGCCTCGGTTGGATATGCGCGCGATCAACGGACCTTATAATATCGGGCTCAGCGGGGAAAACATTCAAGCCATCGACTTAAATGTCGACCAAGGCGCGATCGGCATCGTCTTCTGGCAGGGCACTAAGAATGTCTGGGCCGTCGATAACGAGGTGCGAAATACGGGCGCGGACGGGATTCATTTCGCCAATGTCGTGAATGCGGTGGCGGCTTACAACTATACGGAAAATATTAACGACGACGCGATCGGGTTCGTATCCGACGCTCCGGGTACGAGAGGGTGGCCCGTCTCGGAAAATAACTTCGCGCTGCACAACACGATTGTACGGACGACGTGGGGGAGAGGCGTCAGCGCCGGCGGAATCGGGCACCGCATCGAAGGGAACTGGATCGAAAGCTCGCTGCTCGCGGGCGTGTTTACGAATTCTCTGGGGCAAGCCGGCGAGACCGGCGTGCCGGTCGAACGTATTTCGATCAAGAATAATACGATTCTTCGTTCGGATCAGAACAACAGAGCCGACAACAATTTCAACCAAAGCCACCTGTACCGGGGCGCGATCGCGATGAACAACCTCGCGAACGAGGTGACGATCGAGGACAATCGCATTTTCGGCACCCCGGGCAGCGGCATCTTGTTAAGCGCATGGGGTTCCGCGCTGCGAGCCGCGAATCTTGCGATCCGCGGGAACGAGATCGCCGATTCTGCGGCGGGTGCGATCAAGATTAACAATAATGCAACGATACACGGGCTGGACATCTCGAATAACCGATTGCTCGGGAACGCGAATAGCGTGTTGTTCGGAGGGACGTTGTCCGGCGAAACGTATGCCGGCAATCTGGTATCGCAGCCGACGGTTCCTGCGAAGGAAGGGTTTGAGGTTTCGGCGGCCGCGCCGTCGTTCACAGATATCTACGACGCCATGGAGAACGCGCCGAACGAGACGGCTTGGGCGAACGCCCCGGAGGTGAACGTACCCGAAACGATCGTCAACGTCAAGGCGTACGGGGCGAAGGGGGACGGGACCGGCAACGATCTCGTTGCGTTCTACGATGCCCTGGACGCGATTCCGGAGACCGGCGGCGTACTCTATGTGCCGCAAGGCATCTATAACTTGGAGCCGATTGCGGAACGATCCAACGTCCCGTTCACGGCGATCCGCCACCATCTGTTGATCCAGGGGCGCAGCCATATCGAGCTTCGGGGAGACGGGGAAGGCTCCGTTCTGCGCTTCCGCTCCGAGGATCATCAAGGGATCCGGCTATTGGGCGCAAACCAAGCGAAGGTGACCGGACTTCGGCTGGAGCTGGCCGATCCGCCGACGCAACGCCATAATCGGGCGTTACTCGACGTATCCGCCAGCACGGGGGTCGAGATCGACGGCGTCCGCCTGGTCGATTCGGGCGGCCCGGGCTTGCTCGTGGATGCATCGACGGGCGTCGCCGTGCGCAACAGCCGCGTGGACGGCGCCGGAACGGCGGGTATCGAAATCCTGGGCAGCCGGCAAGTGTTCGTTGAGGATTCGACGATCGCAGGCGCTCGGGACAGCGGTATTCATCTGAACAAGCTTGGCGCCATCGCGCGCGAGCCTCAATACGTAAGATTGCAAGGCAACCGCATCGAAGGCTCTCGCGACCATGCGGGCATTTCGATCGCAAGCGGGAATCATATCGAAATTCAAGGAAATCTCATTTCGGATACGCATATGGCCGGCATCTTGCTGTATTACACAAGCGAAGCTTTCTCTCACGAGAAGGTCAAGGTCGTCGGCAATACGTTGGTGAATACGAACAGCGGCCCGCTCACGTACCATTACGGGGCGATTACGGTGCAGCACAGTCGGAAAGGCGATTTGGAAGTACACAGTAATCGGATCCAGGGAACGCCGTATTCCGGCTTCGCCGTAGACCGCAGCACGCTGACGAGGCTCCAACTCGGTAGGAACGTCTATGAAGGCGTCGGCGGAGAAGCGGTGCTGCTGTGCCCGCCGAACGCTCAGAATCAGGCTTGTACGATCGCGTCTTTCGTCGATCTCGACAGGACCGTCAATGTGAATGCGATCAAGCCGAAGCTCCTCGATTCGAACGATTGGCAGCGTTGGGCGGTTGAGGTGGAGCTTGAGAACATTGGCGAGACGGTGATCGACGGGGAAGTCGTCGTAACGGTCCCCTACGACTCTTCCCCGGTTCCGTTCACGGCTGCGCCGGGAGAGATCGTTCGCCGGATCATCGAGGTGCCCGCGGATGTATTGTCCCGCACGGAAGCCGTTCCGCTTCGCATCGAGGCGCGCCTTCCCGGCGGGATCACGGTTCCGGCCGAGGCGGCCGTGAACTTCCTCGCCGCGGCGAAAACGATTGTACCGCCATCCGTTGACGGCGATCTCCGGGAATGGGAGCAGGCGATGGCGTTCCGATTGGAGTCGCCGCGCCAATATAAGACGGTGAGCGGGGGTACGACGCCTTGGGGCGGAATCGCCGATCTGAGCGGGTCGGGAATGGTGATGTGGGATGACGAAAGTCTCTATCTCGCCGCCGCCGTTCGCGATAACGTGCACCGCCAAGGGCAGACGGACGGAGCGGCCTGGATGGGCGACAGCATTCAATTCATGATCGATCCGGGCCGGGTGGAAGGCCCCGGAAGCAAGGGATACAGCGAATTGTTGTTCGCGCTCGCGGATACGGGCGACATCGTGAAATGGCGTTGGGCGTCGGTTGCCGGCCGTCCGATCGGTTCGCTGGCGAACAGCGAAGCGGCGATCGTACGCGACGGGGATACAACGAAATACGAAATACGCATCCCTTGGTCGGAGCTGCTCCCCGCGGGGGAGGCGGCGCCGGAATCGCTGATCGGCTTCTCGTTCCTCGCGAACGATGACGACGGTCCCGGGCGGCACGGCTGGTTGGAGTACATGAGCGGGATCGGCAGCGGGAAGAACGCCGCGTTGTTCGGGGATCTGACTCTTGCGCCGGCGCCTCCGGTCCAACTTGAGCATTTGCAAGCCTTACTGGATTATTTCGCGGAAGCGGGCGAGCTCGAGCATTCGCTGTATGCGGCGTTACGAAACTCGGCAATGGCTGCGAAGCAGCACGCGGAGAAGGAACGGTTCGAGCAAGCGGCTAAGCAGCTCGAGGATTTTGTAAAGCATATCGAACGACCCTCCGGGGCGGCGCTGACGCCCCAGGCGGAGGCGCGCCTGAAGCGAACGGCGGAGACGCTGATCGCGGAGTGGCGCAACTCCGGACTCTAAAGGCAAACATGTCCCGCGTCGGAACCGGCGCGGGGCATGTTGTTTTCGCGGTCCCAAGCGATATTCAAAATATGCAAGTTGCTCAAAAACTGTTAGATCGGACCATCAACGGCGTTCTCCTGCGCGGACGCAAGCGTTGTTAGCGTTGCAAAACTTGATAGTTGTTACCTGCTCCTCCGCTCCGTTACATTGGGGCTGTGGCGAACGGAAGAGTCATGTGAGGGGGAGTGCAGACCGTGCTATACGATGCATCGGCGCTCGCCGAAATCGGCGATAAGCGCGAATCGATTCCGGCGGTTCGCGAGGGATGGGAACGCTTCGCAGCGAGAATGCGGGCGATCGACGAGCGTTCAATCGCGGCATACGAGAGCAAGCTGGAAACGCTGCGCAATCGGGCGAGAGAACTCGGAGGAAACAAACGGTTTACGTTGGGCAATTTCGTAAGGGAGCTCTCGAAGGAGGCGCATCGCCTTGCGTTCTACTACAACATGACGGCCGAGCCCGCGGCGGCCGATGGCGCGCGGCGATTGCTGTCGGCGCTATGCCTTGAGGAGGCGTGGTTATATCAAGAGGGCGGGAACCGAAAATCGGATTTGTGGACCGCGGATATCGGCGTGAACGCCTCGATCGCCTTCGCTTCGATTCGTTCCGTTCTGAGCGACGAGGAGCGGGATACGATCTCGGGTTGTTTGCGAGAGAAAGCGTTCTTGCCGCTGTATGACGATTGGCTGCATCCGTCGAGACGCATCCATGCGCTGGACACGATGGGACATAACTGGTGGAGCGTATGCGTGGCGGGGGCAGGCGTCGTTTTGTTGGCGTTGGGGGAGGACGGGGACGAAGACGATGCGTACTTGCACGCCGTCGCCGAAGGCCTGAAGGAATGGTTTGCGTATCCGGGCAACGTGCTGCAAAACAAAAAGGGCAACTTCGGGACCGGCGGGGATTATATCGAGACGATGAGTTATCTCGATTACGCGTTAAGCAATGTCGTCGTCTTCGAATCGCTGTACCGCAGACGCACCGGGGACGACGGACTGCTGCGTCTGCCGATGCTCGAAGGGGTGCCCGATGCTTATATCGCTACGGTGTATCGCGCGGCGGACGGCGCCATGAAGACACTCAATTTCGGAGACGTCGGCGATCGGGCGAGTTACACGTACGTGTGGCTGCGGCTCGGCGAGCTGCTGCGGCGGGGGGATATGCTCGCGTTCTATCATGCCTTCAAGTCCGCGCCGGACGGTCCGCTCGAGCTGTTCTATTATCCTTCGGCGTTGGCGCCGACGCCTTCCCTTCCGAGCGCCGACACGGCGGTGCTGGCGCATTCCGGTTACGCCGTGCTGCGGACCGAACGGCAAGACGGCGGCGAGACGTTGTTCGCGATCAAGACCGGCGAAAGTTGGAACCACAATCATTTGGACGTCGGAACGTTCCAACTGATCAGCCGCGGGAAAGAAATTATCGTGGACTCCGGCTATTGCGTCTATTCCAAACCGTTGTATAACAGCTACTACCGACAATCCCGGGCGCATAATGTCGTGCTGCTGAACGGCGAGGGTCAGCCGCCGGAGATGATCGAATTCGGGACGAAATTCGAAGGGACGATCCCCGTGACGCTGGAAGCGCCGGGGTACCGATACGTACTTGCGGATTGCACCGGGCCTTATATGCATCTGTATCACCGTTTCTACCGTCACGTGGTATTGGCGGACCGGTTCCTTGTGATGTTGGACGACCTGCATGCGAATCGGGACGGCGACTTCGAATGGCTGCTGCATTACGACGGGGCAGCAGAACGGCACGACGATACGACACGCATCGTAATCGACGGGGAGACGCTCGAGGTTCGCCATCTGTATCCCGAGCGGAAGACGTACGCGACGGAGCAAGGCTACCTCAGCTCCTTCCACCGGAGCAGCGGAATGGAGGATGTGTTCCCGGAAGCGGAGTATGTCTCGATTCGGGCGAGCGCTGCAGAGCGGCGGTTGAAATTCGTCAACCTGTTCCTGCTTCCCGGCGAGGACCCGGCGAGCTTTGGGATCGAGAAGTTCGGCGACGAACGCGTGCACGCGTTCCGCATTCGGGAGCCGCATGGGGACGAGACCGTATTTTACTGCAACACGCTGGCCGACGGCCGCGTCATGCATGACAACTCTCATGTCCGATTCGAGCGAATCGAGACGGACGCGTTTCTCGTTTCGCTGACCTTCGACGGGGGAGGGCGGTTGATTCGAGCTAGCCTGCACAACGGAAGCTATGTGAAGGTAGACGGGGTTTGTCTGTTCAGCACGCTGCTCAAATGCGACGCGACGTTAGATTATCGGGACGGGCTCGAGATCCGGACCGTCATGACTGCGGCCGCATGGTGCCACTTCAAATATGACGGCGACGCCACGGCAGACGGCATCCGGTACGATCCGAACGCCGGCATGTATCGGAAGCGATTAGAGGCGGGGGCCGGAACGGTACGACTGCAATCTTAATTTGAAAACGGGGAGAATGCGCGATGTTTTATACAGAGGAAAAGCTATCGATGCGCATCGATGAAATCGGCGTGCTGCGATATCGGCATGCCCAGCCGCTCGAGGCGATGGAGACGCTGCCCGACGACGAGACGAGGAACGGCGTATACCCGCCCGAAGGCGGCGTGCGGTCGATAGTTCGCATGGGGGACCGCTGGAAAGGGCGGGATGCGTACATCTGGCTATTGGCGAAAGTACGCCTTCCGGACCCGCTTCCGGGACACCGTATCATCGGCAGGTTCGACTTCGGCAAGACGTACCATGGCAACAACCAAGGCTTCGAGTCCTTGCTGTTCGTTGACGGGAAGCCGTATCAAGGGGTCGACTCGAACCACCAGGAGGTGTTCCTCGACCGCTTCGGCAGCCGTTCCGTCGAGCTCGCGTTCCGCTTATGGTCCGGGTTGGAGGGCGGAGGGGCGCCGACGCCGCAGGAGCACGAGATCAAACGGGCGGAAATCGCGTATTTGCACGAAGGAGCCGACGATCTGTATTACACGGCACGCGCGACGGCAAGCACGGTTCGGGTTTTGTCCGCGGACTCGCCGGAACGGCATCGGCTGCTCTCGGCGCTGGATCGGGCGTTCAAGCTGATCGATTGGACCTGTCCCGGCTCCGATGCGTTCTACGCATCTGTCGCGGATGCGCGGGCTGCGCTAAGCGCTTCCCTCGCGGAGATGGAATCGAATCATCCCGTGACGGTGCGCTGCATCGGACATACCCATATCGATGTCGCTTGGCTGTGGCGGCTTCGCCATACGAGGGAGAAGGCGGCCCGCTCGTTCTCGACGGTGCTCCGTTTAATGGAAGAATACCCGGATTACATCTTCCTTCAGACGCAGCCGCAGCTGTACGAGTATATGAAGCAGGATTATCCGGAAATTTACGAAAAGATCCGGGAGCGCGTGAGCTCGGGCGCATGGGAAGCGGGCGGGGCGATGTGGCTGGAATCCGATTGCAACCTGACGTCGGGGGAATCGCTCGTTCGGCAAATTTTGTTCGGCACTCGGTTTTTCCGCGAAGAATTCGGGGTGGAATGCCGGTATTTATGGCTGCCGGACGTGTTCGGGTACAGCTCCGCGCTGCCGCAAATTTTGCGTAAATCCGGAATTACGTCCTTCATGACCACGAAGATCAGCTGGAGCCAGTACAATCGTATGCCGCACGATACCTTCTATTGGCGGGGCATCGACGGCTCGGAATTGCTAACCCACTTCATCACCACGCCGGAGATCGAATTTCCGCATGAAACGTATTATACGTACAACGGTTATGTGGTGCCGGAGACCGTTAGCGGCATCTGGCGCAACTATCGGGATAAGTCGGTGAATCAGGAGCTGCTCCTTTGCTACGGTTACGGGGACGGCGGCGGCGGCGTCAACCGCGATATGTTGGAGATGCGGAGGCGCCTTGAATCGATGCCGGGCCTCCCGAAGGCGGTGCCGGGCCGCGCGGACGACTATTTCGCGAAGCTGGAAGAGACCGTCGCCGCAACGGACCAATACGTTCACGTCTGGGACGGCGAGCTGTATATGGAGAACCACCGCGGCACGTATACGAGTCAAGCGTTCATCAAGAAGGCGAACCGCCGCATGGAGCTCTCGCTTCGCGCCGCGGAGCTTCGCGCCGTGACAGCGGGTCTGTTGGGCGGCTACGATCTTGCGCGGGGACAGGCGTTATTGAACGAGGCGTGGAAAATTACGCTTCGGAATCAGTTCCACGATATTATCCCGGGTTCCTCGATCGCAGAGGTGTACGATGACGCACGCCTCGAATACGAAGAGGCCGAGCGCCTCGTCGCGGCGGCGGATCGGGAGGCGAACGACGCGCTGATGGCTCCGGCGGCGGCGGCGAACGTCGGGTCACCGACTGTTCGTGCGTACACGATTTACAACAGCGCCTCTTGGGAGCGCGACGGCTTGGTCGCCGTACCGGAGGAGCAGGCGGAGAACGGGCTCTGGCGCCGGTCGGACGGAACGCTTCTTGAGGCGCAGCGCACCGAGAACGGGTGGCTCGTTGCGGCCGCGGCTATGCCGGCGATGGGGTTCGAGACGGTAACGTTCGAACCGAACGAAGCAGCCCGGGAGAATGAAGCGGACAGCTTCGTGTGGCTCGGGGACGGAATCGATACGCCGTACTACCAGCTTCGTTGGAACGCCGCCGGTCAGCTGGAGCGCATCTACGATAAGACGTTCGGGCGCGACGTGCTGGCGCCTGGGGCGCTCGGCAACGAACTGCAGGTGTTCGAGGATAAGCCGATGCAATTCGACGCATGGAACATCGACTTGTTCTACCAGGAGAAGATGCGCACGGTTGATGCCTTGTCGTCGGTCGAGCTCGTCGAACTGGGGTCTCTCCGCGCGATCGTCGCGTTCGAGTGGACGTATGCGGATTCGACGATTCGCCAAGAGATGCATCTGTATGCGAAACGCCGCCGGATCGACTTCCGCACCGAGGTCGATTGGCGCGAGCATCACCAGCTGCTGAAGGCGGCGTTCCCGGTGGACGTTCGCGCCGCGGAAGCGACCTACGACATTCAATACGGCAACGTGAAGCGCCCGACTCACTGGAACACAAGTTGGGACTACGCGCGCTTCGAGACCGTGGGCCATCAATGGGCCGATTTGTCGGAACGGGGGTACGGCGTCAGCTTGTTGAACGACTGCAAATACGGCTACGACATCAAGGATAACGTCATGCGCATCAGCTTAATTAAGTCCGCGACGTACCCGGATCCGAACGCCGACCAAGGGGCGCATGCGTTCACGTATTCGTTGCTGCCGCACGGCGACGATTGGGCGGCCGGCGGCACCGTGGAAGAAGCTTGGGACTTGAACGACCCGGCGAGGGCGGCGGCCGGCGCGGCACTGCGCGAGCGCTTCTCCTTCTTGCGCGCCTCCGCGGGACACATCGCCTTCGACGCCGTGAAGAAGTCCGAGGACGGCGACGGCATCATCGTCCGGTTCCATGAATTCGAGGGACGGCGCGGGACGGTCACGATCGACTCCGACCTGACGATCGACTCCTGGCAGGAAACCGACTTAATGGAACGGCCGATCGGAGACGTGCGGGACGGAGCGCTGGAATGCTTGGTGAGGCCATACGAAATTAAGACGTTCCTTGTGAGGTTCCGACCATGAGGAAGACGGGGAGCGGCGAAACGGAGGTACGCGAATCGGTGGATCAGTTGATCGAGCGGGCGCTGCGGGACGCCGTCGCGAAGACGAAGCGGAATACGCTGAGACACGGCGATCGCTTCCCGTATATTACGGAGGAGCAGCGTTACGACTGGCGAGACAGCAACGACGAGTGGATCGAGGGCTTCTATGCCGGACTGGCGTGGCTGGGGTTCGAGTGCGAGCGGGATGCCGCGCTCGGCGACGCGGCGCGGCGCTTGACCGCGCGACTCGTCGAACGCATGGAAGCGAATCGCGCGATGGGGCATCACGATATAGGATTTCTTTATTCGTTATCGACGAAAGCGGAATGGATCGTCGACGGGGCATGCGCGTCGCGCGACCGGACGGTGCAGGCGGCGGATGTGTTGATGCAACGATGGCGAACCGGAGGCCGATTCCTGCAGGCATGGGGGGAAGAGGGGCATGCGGAGCACGGCGGGCGGATTATTATTGATTGCTTAATGAATTTGCCGCTGCTCTTCTGGGCTTCCGAATCGACGGGGAATCCGCGGTATCGGGAAGTCGCAGAGACGCAAGCGGCGCGCTCGTTGAAGTATTTGATGCGCGGAGACGGTTCTTCGTATCATACGTTCCGATTCGATCCGGTCACGGGCGAACCGATCCGCGGCGAGACGCACCAAGGCTACCGCGACGGCTCGACGTGGGCGCGCGGGCAGGCGTGGGCGGTCTACGGCTTCGCGCTCGTGCATCGGTACACGGGGGAACGGCGGTACCTGGACGCGGCGGTCCGTGCGGCGGCGTATTTCCTCTCCCGGCTGCCGGACGACGGAGTCGCGCACTGGGACTTCGATGCCGCGAAGGATGGACTAGACAACCGGGACAGCTCCGCTTCGGCGATTGCCTTGTGCGGACTGCTCGAGCTTGGACAGCTTCTTGAAGAGCACGCTCCGGAGAGGGAGTCGTTCCGACAAGCAAGCGAGCGCCTTATGCGCGCGTTAATCGTCTCCTGTTCGACGCTGGACGACCCCGACGCCGAAGGGCTGCTGAGGCACGGCGCTTATAATGTCTTGGCCGGCAAAGGGCCGGACGATTATATGATCTGGGGCGATTATTTCTATGTCGAGGCCCTCATGCGCGTCGCAAGAGGCGTGCCTGGGTACTGGTACGAGAGAAAGCGGGAAGTTTGAAACGGACGCAAGGTTAGCGTACGAAGCAGTCCTCCTCCGGCGTTCCGACGGAGTGGGGCTGCTTTTGTTTGCCGATGCGGGGACGAGCTGAAGCGTAGAGTGAATTGATCGAGATGGGTCCCGGCTTATTTAACACGAGCTTTTCGGCGCCGCAACGCGGCTTCCTCCTTGTTTGCACCATGTGATACACTGATGTTACTTTATCGAAACGCTGGGGAAGGGCAGAGAGACATGATGGGACGAACGATTCCGGTGCATATCGTCGCCGGTTTTTTGGGCAGCGGGAAAACGACGGCGCTCCGGCGCGCGATCGACGCGTATCAGCTTCGAGGGCTGCGTCCGGTCGTCATTATGAACGAGCTCGGCGACGTCAATCTGGACGGCGAGGCTCTTGGGGCGAGCGGCGAGCCGGTGCCGACGGCGGAGATGCTGGGCGGCTGCATCTGCTGCACGATCCGCGGCGACATCGCATTGCGGCTGCAGGAGCTGGTGCGCGAATACGAGCCGGACGCGGTGTTTATCGAAACGACCGGCGTCGCGAATCCGATGGAGCTGATGGACGCGGTCACAGAAGCGTCGCTGTATTTGCCGGTTACGCTCGAGTCGGTCGCGACGGTTGTCGACGCGGCGTTCGTCGCGGGCGAAGCGGGGAAGCCGACGGCGCGAACGATGCGGCTGCTGCGCGATCAGGTGCGGTGCGCGACCCGCATCGCGCTGAACAAAACCGACCGCGTGTCGCCGGAGGCGGCGGACCGGGCGGAGGCGCAGGTGCGGGAGTGGAATCCGGTTGCGCCGCTAGTCCGCACGGCGTACGGGGCGCTGCCCGCGGCATGGTGGTTCGAGCGCGGCGGCGGCGCGCGTTCGGAGCGGGACGCCGCATCGTCGGACGCTCATGCCTGCGGACCGGATTGCGGCCATGATCATCATGGCGGACACGACGTTCGCGCACATGGCGCCCGGGGGCATCACGATTCGCACGAGCATGTGTCGGCGTATACGCGTTATTTCCAAGCGCCGGTCGACAGCCTCGCGTTCGAGTCGTTCGTCAAATCGCTGCCGGACAACGTGTACCGGGCGAAAGGCGTCGTCACATTCACGGATACGGCGAGCCGCTTTTTGTTCCAGTACGCTTATAAGGAGCTCGACTTCATCCGGATCCAGCCGCAGGGACATGTGAACGACGTTGCGGTGTTTCTCGGGGAGCAATTCACGCCGGAATCCATCGAAGCGGGGCTTGCGGCGCTCGAGCGGCCGGCATCGGTGCGAGCCGGATTGCGGGAAGCGTACGACCGGCATGCGGAGGAGCGGGACGGCGGCGGCATCCAGGATTGGAAGGTCGCCGAGCGGGACCGGTTTTTGGCGGCGCTGCGGGAAGCGAAGGCGGAGTCTCTGCTGGAAATCGGCGCGGGTCCGGGGCGCGACAGCCTATTTTTCGCGGAGAACGGCCTGCGCGTCACGGCGGTCGACCTGTCGGCCGAAATGGTGCGTCTGTGCCGGGAGAAAGGGCTCGACGCGCGGCAAATGGACATGGCGGAGCTCGATTTTCCCGACGATTGTTTCGACGCCGTGTACGCTTTGAATTGCTTGCTGCACATCCCGAAGGCGGAGCTCGATTCCGTGCTCCGGGAAATTCGGCGCGTGCTGAAGCCCGGCGGGATGTTTTACATGGGCGTGTACGGCGGGATCGATTCGGAAGGCGTATGGGAGCAGGACGTGTACGAGCCGAAGCGGTTTTTCGCCATGTACGAGGACGACGATATGCGGGAGGCGGTCGGACGCGTGTTCGAGGTGGCGTATTTCGGCACCGTGAAGATGGCCGACGGCGGGCGTCAGCCGCATTTTCAATCGATGATCTTGCGGAAATCCGCCAATTTATGGTAAGCTGATTCGTAAGTTTTCAACTTCGGTAGATAAGGAGGTGTCAACATGTTGTCGATCGCCGCTCGTAGCAAAGGCGCCCAAACCTGGGTCCGTCAAGCTACCATCGTATTCCGTTTCGCTGCGAACGGGAGAGGTGTGTCCAAATTCGGCGATGACAACGCGTTGACCCTTTAGCGTTCGGAGCTGCAGTCGGCTTGTTTAGCGCGACGGCTTTGGCCGCGGGTGGAAGGTTGTCCTTTCGCCTGCGGCTTTTTTGCGTGCTCTGAATTCCAAAAATTTACACCGAAGGTGATGCTATATGTTGCTGTGCGCAGCGGATCGAATTTCGAAAAACTGGGGCGGCGCCCCTGTCTTGAACGAATGTTCATTGGAAATTCGCGAAGGCGAGCGGATCGGCCTCGTCGGGCCGAACGGTTGCGGCAAAACGACGCTGCTGACGCTGCTGTCCGGTGCGGAAGCTCCCGATGCCGGAGCGATTCATTATAAGAAAGGCTGCCGGGCGGCGCTGCTCTCGCAAATCCCGGACTTCGGCCCGACGCGTACGGCGGGCGAGGTGCTCGCGGAGGCGTTCGAGGAGCTGCTCGCGATGCGGCGTCGGCTGACCGAGCTGGAGCGGGACATGGCGGACCCGGACCCGGCGTCGGCGGAGAAGGCGATGAAGGCGTACGGGCCGCTGCTCGACGCGTTCGGGGCGAGGGGCGGATACGAGATGGAGGCCCAGCTGTCGCGCGTGGCCGACGGGTTAGGCATCTCGGGGCTGCTCGATCGCCCGTTCGGGCAGCTCAGCGGCGGGGAGCGGACGAAGGTCGGGCTCGGGCGCATTTTGCTGCTGAAGCCGGACGTGCTGCTGCTCGACGAACCGACGAATCATCTCGATTTGCCGTCGGTCGAGTGGCTCGAGTCGTATCTGCTCGATTACCCGGGCGCCGTGCTCATCGTGTCCCACGACCGGTATTTCCTCGACCGGGCGGCGACGAAAATCGTCGACCTCGAAGGCGGCGCGGCTGAGACGTATCACGGGAACTACTCGTATTTCGTCGAGGAGAAGGAGCGGCGGCTGCTCGCGGAGTTCGCGGCGTATCAGGAGCAGCAGAAGAAAATCAAGAAGATGGAGGAAGCGATCAAACGGCTGCGCGCCTGGGCGTCGCAGGCGGACAATCCGGCGCTGTTCAAGCGGGCGGCGGCGATGCAGAAGGCGATCGACCGGATGGACCGGATTCAAAAGCCCGTGCTGGAGCGAAAGCGGATGGGGCTCGCGTTCGATATGACGGAGCGGAGCGGCAAGGACGTCGTCGTCATGGAGGGCGTCGGCGCCGTCTTCGGCGGGCGGCGGCTGTTCGCCGGCGTCGACCTGCTCGTCCGGTTCCGGGAGTCGGCGGCGATCGTCGGCGAGAACGGGAGCGGCAAGTCGACGCTGCTGCGGATGGTGACGGAGGGGCTGGCGCCGGCGGAAGGCGAGGTGCGCGTCGGCGCGGGCGTGAGCGTCGGATATTTGGCGCAGCACGACTTGTTCCCGGATCCCGAGCGGACGATCCTCGATGCGTTCCGCGACGAGGTGCCGGTCGAGGAAGGCGAGGCGCGGCATTTGCTCGCGAAGTTTTTGTTTTACGGTGCGTCCGTGTTTCGGAAGGTGAAGCATTTGAGCGGCGGCGAACGGATGCGGCTGCGGCTCGCGCAGCTGATGCACCGGGACGTGAACTTCCTGGTGCTCGACGAACCGACGAACCATCTCGACATCGACGCGCGGGAGGCGCTGGAAGACACGTTGGCGTCGTTCCCCGGCACCATTCTGTGCGTATCGCACGACCGATATTTTTTGAATAAGCTGTTCCCGGTCACGTACTGGCTGGAGGGCGGACGGCTGACGCGATACGAAGGCGGATACGACGAAGCGAAGCGCAAGCGCGCCGAGCTGGCTGCGCGGCCTAGGGCGCCGGTGCCGGGCGTTGGCGCGGGCGCAGGAGCGGGCGCAGGCGAAGGCGCGGGGTCGGGCGCAGGCACGGGCGCCGGTGCGGCGCGAGGCGGCGGGGCGGCCGCTGGCGCGGCGGCGCGGAAGCGGCCGTCCGAAGCGGGCGCGAAGTCGGGCGGCCCGGCGGAGGCGGCGCGGCTCGAGCGCGACATCGAGACCGCGGAGCGGCGCATCGCGCTGCTCGACGAGGCGATGGCGCAGGAGATCGACGCGGCGAAGTTGGCCGCGCTTTACGCCGAGCGCTCCTTGCTCGAAGCCGAACGGGAGCTGCTATACGATCGGCTTGCGCGGCCGTAGGCGGCGGGTAACTCCCGGATTCCGTAGGGGATCCGGGAGTTTCTTTATGTTGCGATCCGCACGCCGCGTTTTTCCGAACTTACATCCTTCCCGGCTTGCGGCCCATGCGCCCGAGGTTCCAATCAATTTACAACAATTAGAAAATGTGATATCATATAAATATCAAAATGATGTGGAGGGGATATGTCCCATGAAAGAAACCGGCGCGTGGAAACTGAACGGGTTCGTCGCTCTGCTGGTGGCGTTCGTCCTGGCGGGCTTAGGCGCTTACGCGTTAACATTGGCTTCCTTCTTTCCGATCATCGGCGTGCTCTTCATCGCTGCGGCGGTTATCGCGCTCAGTTCCATTACGGTCGTTCAGCCGAATCAGGCGACGGTGCTGACGTTTTTCGGCGAGTATAAGGGGACGGTTCGGCAGGACGGCATTTGGATGGTGCTGCCGTTCTCGGCGCGCAAGAAGCTGTCTTTGCGGGTGCGCAACTTCAACAGCGCGAAGTTGAAGGTGAACGACGTCGAAGGCAACCCGATCGAGATCGCGGCCGTCATCGTCTTCAAAGTCGTCGAGACGGCGAAGGCGTCCTTCGAGGTCGACAACTACGGAGAGTTCGTGGAAATTCAGAGCGAAGCGGCGCTCCGGCACGTGGCGAGCAAGTACCCTTACGATAACTTCAAGGAGGACGGCATGTCGCTGCGCGGCAACTCCGACGAAGTATCGGCGGAACTGGCGTTAGAATTGCAGGCTCGGCTGGCGGTGGCCGGCGTCGAAGTGATCGAAGCGCGGCTGACACACCTCGCGTATTCGACCGAAATCGCCGGCGCGATGCTCCAGCGCCAGCAGGCGTCCGCGATTATCGCCGCCCGCCAAAAAATCGTCGAAGGCGCGGTCGGCATGGTGAAGGACGCGCTGGAGCAGCTCGAGCGGGAGAGCGGCGTCGCGCTCGATCCGGAGCGTAAGGCGGCGATGGCGAACAATTTGATGGTCGCCATCGTATCGGACCGCTCCGCGCAGCCGGTCATTAATACGGGCAGCCTGTACTAGGGGCCGGACGGACCGATGCCGGGCAAGAAACAGTACCCGCTGCGCATCGACGCGGACGTATACGAAGCTTTGGAGCGGTGGGCGGCCGACGAGTTTCGCAGCGTCAACGCGCATATCGAATTCGTGCTTCGCGAAGCGCTCCGCCGGGCGGGACGTTTGCCCGGGGCGGCGCCGCGGCGGGACGAGGGCAACGAGGCGCGCGAGTAGCGGCGGCGGGGGATCGAGCGTATTCCTACGGGTGGAAAGCATGCGAAACAGGGGCAGGACGGCGGCGAGGGGAGCTGCCATCCGGCCCCTGTTTGCTTTGTCGGGGGAAACGGGCGACGCCGCGGCTGCACGCTCGGGGGTCGGCTCGCGCCCCCGGGTGTCGGGCACGCCCCTTGGCCGTGCTCCCGGTTCGCGGCGTGCCCACGGCCGGCGGATCCCGGGACTGACGGGCACGCCCACCCAGTCCGCGCTCCCGGGGCAGCCGGCATACATTATGTGTACCACGTATGCAAAACAAAGGAAGGGTGGTTGCATAAGAAGCCACCACCCTACCCATAATGGCCCCAGGACCATGCTCCCGGGGCAACTTGGCATACATTATGTGTACTACGTATGCAAAACAAGGGTAGGGTGGTTGCATAAGAAGCCACCTCCCTACCCATAATGCCCTCGGCCAGCGCTCCCGGGGCTCCCGGACCCCGGCCCTCGGCCAGCGCTCCCCGGGCCCGGCCCTCGGCCAGCGCTCCCGGGGCTCCCGGACCGCTGTCCTCGACCAACGCCCCTGGGGCATCCAGGCCCGACTCTCGGCCAGCGCTCCCGGGGCTCCTAGGCCCGGCTCCCGGCCGCCCTCCCGCCGCTGGCCCGGCATTTTCCAATAAGGAAAGCGCGCCTGCGCGAAACTTTCGGCCCTCGTCTTGCGTTTGAAAGGTACCTTGATTCTTCAGGAGGCTGCGCCTATGCTTCGGAATTACGCCAAAGAGCTGCTGTTTCAATTGTTCGCCGTGTCGGTGACGGTCGTCACCTTCCCGGCGGTCGCCGCGCTGCTGTTCATGCGCCAGGGCGGTTTCGCGGGCATGTACTTTTTCCTGCTCGTTATGTCCGCGCCCGCCTTTTACTTCCTCGGCGTTCCGTTGTCTGCGGCGATCCAGCAAGCGAAACGGGCCGCTTTCCGCGGCCGGCCGGCCGCGGGCTTGGCGTTCGAACTGACGGCGTACGCCGCGCTAGGCGCGGCCGCGATGTACGTGTACCTGGTCACCGCGCTGGCGGGTCTCCAGCTGCACCGCGCCGGCGAACTCGACCGGCTGCTCGCGATCGGCGCAGGCGCGGCCTTATATTTGGGCCTTGCGAATCTTGCGCTGTCGCGCCTCCGCGCCCGCGCAAAAAAGTAGAACCGGGTCCGAAAGTCCCGTGATATAATACCCCCATGCTAATCACGACTCGAACGATCATTGGGGGAGCTTTCATGAGATTCGGAAAACCGTTTGCCGCGCTGCTGGCCGCGGTATTACTCGTCGGCGGGCTGCCTTCGGGAACCGCGCAGGCCGTCAACATTTGGGCGCTGTACAACCAAGCGCTCGCCGCCGAGGCGAAGGGCGACTGCGCCGCCGCCGTCGACAAGCTGACGGGCATGATCCCGACGCTGGTCGATGAGAAAAACTATACGAACGCCGCGAACATCTACAAAAAAATCGGTGACTGTAGGGCGAAGCTGAAGCAGTACGACCTCGCCGTGCAAGCGTGGGATCAAGAGTCGGCGAACTGGAAGCTTGCCGGACTCTCCGCGGAGACGGCCGCGTCGAAGCGGCGCGCGGACTATTTGCGCAGCACGGTGAAGCTGTTCGCGGCGGTGCAGCCGCAGGCGCTCGCGGATACATACGATCACGGCGCGCGGTTCGAGCCGACCGTCGGCGCGTACCTCGGGGCGTACGCCGAATCGAACGCGAAAGTGCACGATACGAAGCATTGGAAATATTTTTATACGGAAAAGTTTCCGGAGCTGACCGGCCGCAAGCATGCCGCTTACCTGTTGTACACGACGTGGGGAAGAACGTTCCAGGAGCTGTCCCAACACGTGAAAGAGGCGAAAGAGCACGGCACTGCCCTTCAAATCGCGCTCCAGCCGATGAACGGACTGTCGGAGGTCGTCGATGGACCGTATTTGCGCGAGTACGCGAGAGCGGCGGGGGAATCCGGCGTGCCGATTTTCCTCCGTTTCGCGAACGAAATGAACGGCAACTGGGTACCGTGGTACGGCAATCCGCAGCAGTATATCGAGAAGTTTCGCCTCGTCGCTAACGTGTTCCGCGAAGAGGCGCCGGACAACGTCGTTATGGTGTGGGCGCCGAACGACATTCCGGTCGACACGATTACCCAGTACTATCCGGGCGACGAGTACGTCGATTGGATCGGCGTCAGCCTGTACAGCATCTATAATCCCTCGCTCGATCCGTTGAAGGCGGGCGTCGATCGGTCGAATCATTTGCAGAAATTCGAGTACATTTACAACCTCTATGCGAAAAAGAAGCCCTTGTTCATCTCCGAAGGCGCGATTTCGTATGTATACCCGGAGGAGAACCGGCTCGTCGACGAATGGGCGGCCTACCGGACGAAGGAGTTTTACGCGACACTGCCGATGCTGTACCCCGGCGTGAAGGGCGTGTTCTGGTTCGACGCGACGAAGACGGAAGCGGCGCGCGAAAAGCATTTCATGCTGACGGCGAACGAGGCGATGCTGGAGGCGTATCGCGATGCGGTCCAGCACCCGTTCTACCTGGACACGGTCGGCGAGGAAAGCCAAAAAGCGTACATCAACGTCGCCGAGGCGGGCGTGCCGCCGCGGCCGACGGAGCTGAGCGCCTACGTGCAGACGCTCGAGCCGATGCTCGGCAAGGTCGAATACGCGATCCAAGGTCGAACGATCGGCTCCGCGACGGCGCCGCCATGGACGATACGGCACGATTTCGCGCCGTACCGGGGAAAGCCGGTGACGATCACCGTCAAAGCGTACGCGCGCGACGGCACGCTCGTGACGACGCAGCAGGTGAAGGCGGCGGTCGGCGACGCGCTGGTGACGCTGAAGGGCGAGCGCATCGATTTCGATTCGCAGCCGAAAATCGTGAACGGCCGCATGTTCGTCCCGGTGAAGCAAATCGCGGACGCGCTGCTGGCGAACACTGTTTGGAATGCGGCGACGCAGTCGATTTCGCTGAAAGACGAGGCCAAGGGGCTGTCGGTCGAGTTCGCCATCGGCTCGACCGCGGCACGGAAGAACGGGATGCCAGTGACGCTGGAGGCGGCGCCGTTCGCCCATAACGGACGGACGTACATTCCGCTCAGCTTCGTCGCCGAGGCGTTCGGCCTTGCGAAGTCGTGGGACGACAAA
This sequence comes from Paenibacillus sp., assembly GCF_035645195.1. NCBI lineage: Bacteria > Bacillati > Bacillota > Bacilli > Caryophanales > Paenibacillaceae > Paenibacillus > Paenibacillus sp. The sequence continues at coordinate 337,081 of NZ_DASQNA010000030.1, forward strand.
ACCGGCACCGCCGTTTTCCAATAACCTGACATCACGAATGAGGCCCTCGGACGTTTCGACACGTTCGGGGGTTGTTTGTTACAATCTAGTTATCTATTAAGCAGAGGTGGGAGTTCGATGAAATACGATTTCGACCGCGTCATCGACCGGAGGAATACGGCTTCTTATAAATGGGATCAATTGACGGCGCTGTTCGGCGGCGAAGACGTCCTGCCGCTATGGGTGGCCGACATGGATTTCGCCTGCGCGCAGCCGATCGTCGACGCGCTCGTCCGACGCGCCGAGACGGGCGTCTACGGCTACACGTTCCGCACGGACGATTGGTACGCAGCGATTCAAGGCTGGTACGGCCGGCGTCACGGCTGGCAGATCGAGAAGGAGTCGATTCTCATGTCGCCGAGCGTCGTGACATCGCTGTCGCTCGCCGTCGAGCTGTTCTCGGAGCCGGGGGACGGCGTCATCCTGCAGTCGCCGGTATACTACCCGTTCTACGACGTCATCCGGTCGAACGGGCGGCGCGTCGTGAAAAATCCGCTGACGATCGGCGAGCGCGGCGTGTTCGAGATGGACTTCGCGGCGCTGGAAGAGCGGATGCGCGAAGGCGCGAAAATGCTGCTCTTGTGCAATCCGCACAACCCGGGCGGCCGGGTGTGGACGAAGGAAGAGCTTGCGAGGGTCGCCGCCCTGGCGGCGCAGTACGGCGTAACCGTCGTCTCCGACGAAATTCACGGCGACCTCGTGTTCGCTCCGAACGCGTACACCCCGTTTGCGACCGTCAGCGAGGAAGCGGCGAAGACGTCTATCACGCTGCTCGCGCCGACGAAGACGTTCAATTTGCCCGGCGTGCAGTCGTCACTTATTGTCGCGGACGAACCAACCATGCGCGTGAAGCTGGCCAACCGAATCCACTCGCTGGCGCTGCATATGCAGAACTACTTCTCGCACGCGGCGACGATCGCGGCGTACAACGAAGGCGACGAATGGCTCGATCAGCTGCTGCCGTACCTGAAAGCGAATATCGACTACGCTGTGGAAACGCTGCGCGAGAAGGCGCCGATGCTTAGGCCCATGATGCCGGAGGGGACGTACCTGCTTTGGATCGACGGTCGGGAGCTCGGGTTGAATGCGAAGGGAATGAAGCAATTCATGTACCAAGAGGCGAAAGTCGCGTTCAACGAAGGCTCGACGTTCGGCGACGAGGGAGAGGGCTTCGTGCGCATCAACTGCGCTTGCCCGCGTTCTGTGCTGGAAGAGGCGCTGCGCCGATTCGTCGCGGCGATCGAACGAAAAACCGCTCTGCAAGGAGGTTGACCGGCATGCTGCTGATACCGTGGAAGCTGCTGGCGCTGCTCGCGGCGGCGGGGCTTGCGGGCGGCTGCTTCGGCGTCGCCGAAGCTCCGCCGCCGCCTGCCGCGCCGTTGCCGGCGGCGGGAACGCCGACGCCGGCGAAGGAGGCCGCGCAGGAGCCGGTCGAGGCGGGCGTTCGGACGCTCGCAGAGAAGCTTCGCACGCCGTGGGCGATCGAGTTCGCGGGCGACGCGATCTACATCAGCGAACGGGAAGGCAGTATCGTGCGCATCGAACAGAACGGAACGGCGGAGCGCAAGCCGGTCCGGTTGAAGGAAGCCGCCTATCCGACGGGCGAGGCGGGCTTCCTCGGGTTCGTCCTGGCGCCGGATTTCGCCGAATCGAAGTCGGCGTTCGCTTACCACACGTACGAGCAAGGCGGACGCGCGCTGAACCGCGTCGTCCGGCTGGAGGAGCGCGAGACGGAATGGGTCGAGACGGGCACGCTGCTCGAAGGCATTCCGGGCGCGCGCGTGCACGACGGAGGCCGGATGGCGTTCGGGCCGGACGGCATGCTGTACGTCACGACGGGCGACGCGGGCGAAGAAGAGCTGGCGCAGGACTTGGACAGCCTCGCTGGAAAAATTTTGCGGATCGGCCCCGCCGGCGCCGTGCCCGAGGACAACCCGTTCCCGGGCTCGTACGTGTATTCGTACGGCCATCGCAATCCGCAGGGGCTCGCCTGGACCGCGGACGGCATCATGTATGCCGCGGAGCACGGGCCGTCCGGCCAGCCGGGCGGGCATGACGAAATCAACGTCATCCGCCCCGGCGGCAACTACGGCTGGCCGCATGTGTACGGCGACGCCGAACAACAAGGAATGATCGGGCCGCTGTACCATTCCGGCGAGCCGCCGGCGATCGCGCCTTCCGGCATCGCGGCGGACGAGACAGGTCGGCTGTACCTGGCGACGCTGCGCGGCGAAACGCTGTTCCGCTTCGACCCGAAGACGCAGGAGCTTGTCCCCGTGCTGCAAGGCGAGGGCAGGCTGCGCGACGTCGCCATCCGCGGCGAATACCTCTACGTGCTGACGAACAACACGGACGGCCGCGGCACGCCCGCGGCGAACGACGACCGGCTGCTCCGCCTGCCGCTGCCGAAGTAAGGGGCGCGAGGCCCTTACGGCTTCAACCCGTCGCGGAAGCGCGCCCGGTACGCGGTCGGCGTTTCGCCGTATGCGCGGCGAAACTGCTTCGAGAAATACAGCGCGTCCGCGAAGCCGACGGACGAGGCGACCTGCTCGACCGTCAGCTCGAGCCGCTCGCGCAGCAGCCGTCTGGCCCGGTCGAGCCGCAGGCGCGACAGGAACACGATCGGGCTGACCCCCGTCCGCTCCTTGAACGTTCGCGACAAATACGCCCGGTTGTAGCCTAGGCTCTCCGCCATCAGCTCGATGGTGATCGGCTCCGCGTACTGGGTCGTCATGTAATGAATCGCCTGCCGGACGAGCGCCGCGCCGGGTCCGCCGTCGGCGGCTCCGGCGCGCGCTGCGTCCGGCGCTTCCCCGGCGCCGCGCGCGTCCGCGTATTCGGCGAGCAGCAGCTGCAGGCAGCCGTTCGCCCGCAGGTTGACGCCCTGCAGGCCTTCGCGGAACGCGCGCATGACGCGCTCGAACCAGCGTCCTACGCGCGCGTCGGCGGCGGTTCGCACCGTCGGCGCGTCCGGCGCGATGCCGGCCGCCTCGACGAGCGCGGCCGCGTCGCTCCCCTTGAAGGCGATCCACCGATACTGCCAAGGATCGGCTTCGTCCGCGGCGTAGCTGACCAGCGCCTCCGGGTAAATAACGAAGCTGTCTCCCGCCTCCAGCGCGTATTCGCGCCCTTCCACCGCATATGTACCTCTGCCGCTTTCTATGTAATGGATCAGAAAATGGTCGAACACTTTCGGTCCGAGCCGGTGCCCGGGCTTCGTTTGGCTGCGTCCGGAAAACAGCACCTGCAGCGAAGGAAGCGCTTCGTCGGGATCCGGGTTGGACACGACGGCGTAGGTCGATTTCGGGGGCACGTCGCATCCTCCTTTTTTTCATTCATCATATCACATTATTCCATATCGGACGCACATCGTTCCATAGCCGCCGGCGCCGAGAACCTCTATACTTAAGGCATATGAAGAACTCATAATGGAGCAAAGGAAGGGTTTCGATGGAGGAGTTACGGCAACTGCAGGACGAATTCATCCGGCTGTACGGGGGCGGCGAAGAAGGAATCGCGGCGTTCCATGCGCCGGGACGCGTCAACTTGATCGGCGAGCATACGGACTACAACGGGGGATACGTGTTCCCCGCGGCGCTGACGTTCGGCACCGCGCTGCTGATCCGGCCGCGCGACGACCGAAGAATCGGACTGGCATCCCTGAATTTTCCGGGGCCGGTGAAACATTTTTCCATAGATGAACTCGCATACGACGAAGCCGACGACTGGATGAATTACCCGAAAGGCGTCGCCGCGTTCCTCCAAGAAGAAGGGCATCGGTTCCAGCGCGGATACGACCTGCTGTTCTCCGGCAAAATTCCGAACGGCGCCGGGTTGTCTTCCTCCGCTTCGATCGAAGTGGTGACGGGCTTCGGGCTGCTTGCGATGGAAGGCAAGGAGAACATCGACACCGTGCAGCTGTCGCTGCTCGCGCAGAAGGTAGAAAACCGGTTCATCGGCGTCAACTGCGGCATCATGGACCAGTTCGCGGTCGCCAACGGCAAGAAGGACCACGCGATCCTGCTCATGTGCGACACGCTCGAATACGAGCTCGTGCCGTTCAACAGCGGGGCGTACAAGGTCGTCATCGCGAACACGAACAAACGGCGCGGTCTCGTCGACTCCGAATACAATACGCGGCGCGCGCAGTGCGAGCAGGCGGTGCGGGATTTGCAGACGCGCCTTCCGGGGCTCAAGCTGCTCGGCGAGCTGACGATCGAGCAGTTCGAAGCAAACAAGCACGCAATCGAGGACGACATCGTCCGGAAGCGGGCGCAGCACGTCGTCGAGGAAATCGACCGCGTCAAGCGGGCGGTGGCGGCGCTCAAGGAAGACGATCTCGCGGGCTTCGGCCGGTTGATGAACGGATCGCACGAAAGCTTGCGCGACTTGTACGAGGTCAGCTGCGAGGAGCTCGACACGCTGGTGGAAGAGGCGCGCGCCATTCCCGGTACGCTCGGCTCGCGCATGACGGGCGGCGGCTTCGGCGGCTGCACCGTGTCGCTCGTGCATGAGGACTCTATTGAAGGATTCCAGCGCCAAGTCGGCGAAAATTATAAGAAACGTACAGGATTGACGGCGTCGTTCTACGTCGCCGATATCGGAGACGGGGTGAAAGCATGGCGGTTTTAGTGACGGGTGGCGCAGGGTATATCGGCTCGCACACGGTGGCGGAGCTGCTTGCGCTCGGAGAGGACGTCGTCGTCGTCGACAGCTTGGAGACGGGGCATAAGGAAGCGGTCCTTGGCGGGAAGCTGTACGTGTGCGACCTGCGCGACGAAGCGGCGATGCGAAAGGTGTTCGCGGAGAACGACATCGACGCGGTCATCCATTTCGCGGCGAACTCGCTCGTCGGGGAGAGCATGACGAATCCGGGAAAATATTATCACAACAACGTGTACGGCACGCTGTGCCTGCTCGAGCGGATGGTGGAAGCCGGCGTGAAGCGAATCGTCTTCTCGTCGACGGCGGCGACGTACGGCAATCCGGAGCGGGTGCCGATCGAAGAGAGCGACCGGACGGAGCCGACGAACGCGTACGGCGAAACGAAGCTCGCGATGGAGCGCATGATGCGCTGGTTCGATACGGCGCACGGGATCAAATTCGTGTCGCTGCGCTACTTCAACGCGGCGGGCGCCCACGAGAACGGGCTGATCGGCGAAGACCACAAGCCGGAGACGCATCTCATACCGCTCGTGCTGCAGGTCGCGCTCGGACAGCGCGAGGCGATCGCGATGTTCGGCGACGATTATCCGACGCCGGACGGCACGTGCATCCGCGACTACATCCACGTGCAGGATTTGGCGGACGCGCATGTGCTCGCGGTGAAGAAGCTGCGCGAGGGCACAGGCAGCGCAGTCTATAACCTCGGCAACGGCCGCGGCTACACGGTGCGCGAGGTCGTCGAAGCGGCGCGCCGGGTGACCGGCCATCCGATTCCGGCCAAGGTGGAAGCGCGGCGCGCGGGCGACCCGGCGGTGCTCGTCGCTTCGTCGGCGCGCACGGTCGCCGAGCTCGGCTGGAATCCGAAGCGCGCGTCGCTCGAGGACATTATCGCGAGCGCATGGGCTTGGCATCAGGCGCATCCGAACGGGTACGGCGGAGGCGAGCGGTCATGACGGCGCCGCGGGTCGACGCCGCGTACGAGGTCGAGCGGCTCCTGCGGTTCGCCCTGCAGAAGCGGCTGCTCGAATCGTTCGACGTCGCCTTCGCGCGCAACGCCCTGCTCGAGACGCTGCGTCTCCCCGAGCCGCACGAGGGACCGATGCCGGAGGAGGCGCTGAGCGACCCGTACGAACCTCTCTCGCGCCTCGCCGATTATGCGGCGGCGGAAGGGCTGCTCGAAGCGGATACGTTCACGCACCGCGATTTGTTCGAGACGCGGCTGATGGGCTTCTTGACGCCACGGCCGTCCGAGGTGGTGCGCGAATTCCGCGGCATCCTGTCCGCCGAAGGCGTCGAAGCGGCGACGGACCGGTTTTACGCGATGTCGATCGACTCGGCGTACATTCGGATGGACCGCATCCGGAAGAACTTGTATTGGCGTACGACGACCGACTTCGGCGAGCTCGAGATCACGGTCAACCTGACGAAGCCGGAGAAAGATCCGCGCGAAATCGCGCTGCTGAAGACGGCGCCGGCGGTCGCTTACCCGAAATGCTTGCTGTGCGCGGACAACGTCGGCTACCCGGGGCGGCTCAATCACCCGGCGCGCCAAAACCTGCGCGTGCTGCCGCTTGCGATCGGCGGCGAAGACTGGCATTTCCAATACTCGCCTTACGTGTACTACAATGAGCACTGCATCGTGCTGCACGGCCGGCACGTGCCGATGCAAATCAGCGACAAGACGTTCGACCGGCTGTTCGATTTCTTGGACCAATTCCCGCATTATTTCATCGGCTCCAATGCGGATTTGCCGATCGTCGGCGGCTCGATCCTGAACCACGACCACTTCCAGGGCGGCCGCCACGTGTTCCCGGAGGAGCGGGCGCCGCTGACGCGAACGTTCGCGAATCCGGCGTTTCCGGACGTGCGAGCGGGGCTCGTGCGGTGGCCGATGTCGGTCGTCCGGCTGTCGTCGCCGAACCGCGCGCAGCTCCACGCGGCCGCTTCGGCTATGCTCGCCGCCTGGCGCGGGTATTCGGACGAATCCGTCGGCGTTCTCGCCTTCACCGGCGATACGCCGCACAACACGATTACGCCGATCGCGCGGCGGAAGCCGGACGGCGCCTACGAGCTCGATCTCGTGCTGCGCAACAACCGCACGAGCGACGAGCATCCGGAAGGCATCTTCCACCCGCACCGCGAGCTGCATCACGTGAAGAAGGAAAACATCGGCCTCATCGAGGTCATGGGGCTCGCCGTGCTGCCCGGCCGTCTGAAGGATGAGCTCGGCGGCATCGCCGCGCTGCTGACGGGGCGTACCGCGGACCGCGGCTGGGTGACGGACGAAGCGCACCCGCTCCATAAGCACGCCGAATGGATCCGGCGGCTGCTGGCGGCGCACGGGACGTCGCTCGGCGAAGCGGAGGCGGAACGGCTGCTGCAGGACGAGGTCGGACGCATTTTCTTGAACGTGCTGACGCATGCCGGCGTGTTCAAGCAGGACGCGCAGGGGCAGGCGGCGTTCGCCGCGTTCCTGCAGTCGATCGGGTATCGATAAACGCAACATTCTCGAAGCCTTCGGCGGCGCCGCCAAAGGCTTCTTTGCGCGCGCAGCTCCTCGCGCCGTCCGGGCGCGCTGCCGTATGGTCATCGCACGGTCGGGGTACGCTATGGGAAAATTAAGGAGGTGGGCCGATGGACAAGCTGGAGATCATTCCGGGCCGCCGCGTCGAAATCGGCGGACTCGGCGAAGGAACGATCGTGGAAAATCGCGAAGACGAGGTCGAGATCGCGCTGTCGGAAATCGAGACGGTCCGCGTCCGGCCGGAGGAGCTGGAGGGCGAGCGCGGCGAGGAATGAATTTCGGGCCTTCGTTTGGTATGATGGAGAAGAATGCCATCGATCGAACGGAGGTTTTTTCTTTTGCTCAAAGCATTAGGCAAGGTCGCGTTCGCCGCCGTCGTATTCCTCGCGCTGAACGTGATCGTCAGCATCCCGCTCGGCATCGTCGGGGGCATTATCGCCGCGATGCAATCCGCGGGGCCGCTGACGGCGGAATCCATCACGGAGCTAATGATGAGCCATCCGCTGCTGAAAACCGCCGCCTTCTCGTTGAGCGCCGCGGCCGGCGTCGGCACGGCGGCGCTGCTGTATCATACGATGGAGAAGGACCGGTCGTGGTCGCTCGGATGGAAGCAGGAACGCTGGTTCCCGAAGCTCGTGGCCGGTTTGGTTTGGGGCGCCGCACTGATTACGCTATGTTATCTGATCGTATTGTCGCTCGGCGGCATCCGCGTCGCCGGAACCGGCGAAGGCGGCGCGCTGGCGCTGCTGCTCGCGCTCGACGTCATCGTGTTCGCCGCCGTGGCGATCGGCGAGGAGACGTTCAGCCGCGGTTACGTGTACGGCGTCGTGAAGCGGCAGGGCGGCATCGCGGCCGCGGTCGCCGTGTCTTCGCTGCTGTTCGCGCTGCTGCATGCGAATAACGCCGCCGTCTTCGAGACGCCGTTTCCGATGCTGAATCTGACGCTGGCGGGCGTCATGCTGGCGCTGTTCCGCGAATGGAGCGGCGGTCTGTGGCTGCCGATCGGCGTCCATCTGACGTGGAACTATTTCCAAGGCGACGTGCTCGGCATGGCGGTGTCGGGCGTGCGGACGCCGTCGCTGCTCGAGGTCGACATTCTGGATCCGTTCCTCGCGGGCGGCGACTTCGGGCTCGAAGGCAGCTTCGTCACGACGCTCGTGATGCTCGCCGTATCGGCGTGGCTGTGGCTGCGCATCCGGCGGCGGAGCCGGCTTCAGAATGGATGAGACGCCGAAGCGAAATCGAATCGCCCTTGACCCGGCCGGCAGCCGAGGCAAGGGCGATTTTTGCGTTCGTCGGAGTTTCTCCGACTGCTGCCGCGAATTCGGCCGTCGGGCCGCGGATAGTCGGAGAAACTCCGACTGCTGCCGCGAGTTCGGCTGTCGGGCCGCGGATAGTCGGAGTTTCTCCGACTGCTGCCGCGAATTCGGCCGTCGAGCCGCGGATAGTCGGAGTATCTCCGACTGCTGCCGCGAGTTCGGCTGCCGGATCGCCAATAGTCGGAGTTTCTCCGACTGCTGCCGCGAATTCGGCCGTCGGGCCGCGGATAGTCGGAGTTTCTCCGACTGCTGCCGCGAATCCGGCCGTCGAGCCGCGGATAGTCGGAGTTTCTCCGACTGCTGCCGCGAATTCGGCCGTCGGGCCGCCAATAGTCGGAGTTTCTCCGACTCCGTGAACGACTTCCGGCGCGACTAGCGTGTGATCACTTCAAGCCGCCGATGCCGAACGCGCCGGCCAGCAGCTCGTAGGAGCGAATGCGCGCCTCTGGATCGTGGATCGGGGAGACGACCATGAATTCGTCCGTCCGGTACCGCTCGCCCGCCTCGAGCAGCGAGGCCTTCACCTTCTCCGGCGTGCCGACGAACCGGCGCTCGCGGCCAAGGCGAATGCGGTACAGATCGTACTCGGTGTACGGATAATCCATCGCCGTGTCGACGGACGGCAGATGGTTCAGCTCGAGGCCCAGCTCGAGCCGGAGGAAGAACAAATCGGTGCTCAGGGCGAGCCGGTTCGCTTCTTCCTCCGTCTCGCCGCAGACGACGAGCACGGCGGCGAGGGAGCGCGGCGCGGCGTTCCAAGCGGACGGACGGAACTCTTCGCGATAGATGCGCATCGCCCGTTCGCCTTCGGTGACGCCGAAGAACTGCGCGAAGCCGTACGCGAGCCCCATCCGGGCGGCGATGCGCGCGCTCTCGTCGCTCGAGCCGAGCAGCCACACGTCGGGCGCCGTATCGATGACGGGCGCCGCCTTGAGCCGCGCGAACGGGTGCCCCTCCGGCAAATCGTCATGCAGGTAGCCGATCAGATCGGCTACCTGGTCCGGATAACGGTCGATTTCGACCAATTTGCCCTCCTGCAGCGCCCGCGAGGCGATCGGCATGCCGCCCGGCGCTCTCCCGAGGCCGACGTCGATGCGGCCGGGATGCAGCGCTTCGAGCAGCCGGAAATTTTCCGCGACCTTGTACGGGCTGTAATGGGGCAGCATGACGCCGCCCGAGCCGAGCCGGATGCGCGACGTATGCGCGCCGAGATGGGCCAGCAGCACCTCCGGACTGGAATGCCCGAGCGACGGCATGCCGTGGTGCTCCGACACCCAATACCGGGTGTAGCCGAGGCGGTCGGCGGCTTGAGCGAGCGCCGTCGTTTCCCGGAGCGCGTCGCCCGGCGTCCTTCCTTCCGGCACGTGAGTTTGATCCAACACGCTTAAACGTACCATGGACTGCACTCCTTGATCCGACCCGCCGGACACATCAGCCGCCCATGCGGCGAAGTCCTTTGGGATACATGTTTTTGATCGTGCCTTTCGCTTCTTTGCCCCAGCCGACGGGGAAGCCATGATACGTGACGGCGAGCCAGCCGCGGTCGGCCGAGCCGGGCAGCGTCTCGCCGCGAAAATACGCGTCCGCCGCGCGGTCGCCCGCCTCCGTCAGCTCGAAAGCGTGGCGGAACCGCTCCGCCGGCAAGGCGAGGGCGAGCGCGTGATTCGGCTCGAAGCGATCCTTCTTCACTTCCCCGAGATGCAGCCCCGGCCGGACGACGCGAAGGCCGGCGAGATCCGGACAGCCGTCCGGGAGCAGGTACAGCTGCGACCCGAGCAGCGCGAAGGCGCCGTCCAGCCGGCCGCGAAGCGCGCGCTCCTCGAAATCCCGGTACAGCGCCATCGGCTGCCGGGGGACCGACCCCGCGGCGAGCTTCCCTCTCCATTCCGCCGCGGGCGCCGTCTTGCGGAGCTTCGCCGCGTAATGGCCTTCGCCGCGCACGCGATGCGGCCACAGCCGCGCCGTCGCCGCCAGCCGTTCGTCGCCGGACGCCGACCAAGCGGGCACGCCGCCGGCGACGCCGCCGTCCTGGGGTAGCGGCTGCAGCTCCAAATCCGGATAGCGCTCGAGCAGCGACTCTATGGTCCGCTCGTTCTCCTCCGGGGAGAACGTGCACGTCGAGTAGACGAGGACGCCGCCTTCCCTTAGCATCGCATACGCCGCGTCGAGCACGGCGGATTGCAGCCTCGCGCATGCCGCGACATGCGCCTCGCTCCAATAGGTTGCCGCTTCCGGATCTTTCCGAAACATGCCTTCCCCGGAGCACGGCGCGTCGACCAGGATGCGGTCGAAGAAGCCGGGGAACCGGTCCGCGAGCCGCTCCGGCGTTTCGTTCAGCACAAGGCAGTTCGTCAGGCCGAGCCGCTCGACGTTCTCGGACAGCGCCTTCGCGCGCTTCGCTTCGTATTCGTTCGCGACGAGCAGCCCGCGGCCGCCCATGGCGCCGCCGATGTGCGTCGTTTTGCCGCCGGGCGCGGCGCACAAGTCGAGCACGCGCTCGCCGGACGCGGCGTCCAGCTGCGCCGCCGGATACATCGCGCTCGGCTCTTGGATATAGTACAGCCCTGCTGCATGGTAGGGGTGTTTTCCCGGCGCCGCGTCTTCGCGGCATGTGTACCCCGTCGCGCACCAAGGCACGGGGGAGGCGTCGAACGGGAGCTTCGCCGCGAACGCGGCGGGTTCGACCTTCAGCGGGTTGAGCCGCACGCCCACCGCCTTCGACGCCTCGTAGCTTGCGAACAGTTCGTCCGCTTCGCCGCCCAGCAATCGTCTCATTTTTTCCTTGAACGCTTCCGGAAGCATGTCCGTCGTTGCCGTCACCGTCGATCTCGCCCTTCGTTTTTACGTACGTTGTTTCCATGATATGATGATTTTACGTAAAAAGAAAGGCGACCCCGAAGGAGCAGCGGCGCGAAGCGCGGGCAGCGACGGGGCGCGGACGGAGGCAAGGATGGAAACGGCGATCGTCACCGGCGCGGCCGGTTTTATCGGATTTCATACGGCGAAACGGCTGCTGCGGGACGGCTGCCGCGTCGTCGGCATCGACGACTTGAACGACTACTACGACGTCGGGCTGAAGCGCTCGCGGCTCGAGCTGCTGCGGGGGGAGGAACGCTTCGCTTTCGTCGAAGGCTCCGTCGCGGACCGAGCGGCGCTGGACGCAGCGTTCCGGGAGCGGCCCGATTACGTCGTTCATCTCGGGGCGCAGGCCGGCGTTCGCTACAGCTTGAAGCATCCGGAGAAATACGCGTCGGCGAACCTTGTCGGCTTCGTCAATATATTAGAAGCTTGCCGTCAGGCAAACGTCGGTCACCTCGTGTACGCGTCGTCGAGCTCGGTGTACGGCGCCAACGTCAATCAGCCGTTCCGCACGAGCGATCCGGTCGATCACCCGGTCAGCCTGTACGCCGCTACGAAAAAATCGAACGAGCTGATGGCGCACGCGTACAGCCATTTATTCGCGCTGCCGACGACGGGACTGCGCTTTTTCACCGTGTACGGGCCTTGGGGGCGGCCGGACATGGCCTATTTCTCGTTCACGCGCGACATGCTCGCCGGCCGGACGATCCGGCTGTTCAACGGCGGGGACATGCGCCGCGATTTCACGTACATCGACGACGTCGTGGAGGGCGTCGTTCGCGTCATGCGCCGCCCGCCGTCGCCGGATCCCGCATGGGACCGCGAGCGGCCGGATCCGAGCGGAAGCTATGCGCCTTACAAAATCTACAACATCGGCAATCATGAGCCGGTATCGCTGGGCGAATTTGTCCGCACGCTCGAGGAACTGCTCGGCGTGAAGGCGAACATCGAGCTTGCGCCTATGCAGCCGGGGGACGTGCATGCGACGTTCGCGGACATAACCGATTTGCAGCGAGACGTCGGGTTCCGGCCGAACACGCCGCTTCGCGAAGGGCTGCGCCGGTTCGTGGAGTGGTATCGGTCGTATTACGGAGAGTAATTCCTTACGTGGTAAAGAATTACAAATAAATTCTGATTTATTTTATCGAAAAATTCGCTCCGGCTACTATTTTCATGAGACGAATCTTGGTACTATTAAACAATCATCTCATGCTAATAGAATTGGAGAGAAGCGAGTGGCGAACAAGTCAGCTTGGAAAACGTGGACCGCGAAGCTTGCGGCGCTTGCGACGGCGGCGTACGCGATCATACCAGTCGCCCCCGCGGCGGCTGCGGAAACGCTCGGTTACAAAGAGATCGGGGGCGCGCTCGAAGCGGGCATCGGACTCGATACGAACGGGAAGGTCTGGGGCTGGGGCGATTATCCGAAAATCGGTTCCGACTGGAATTACACCTTACATAAGCCGATGCCGATTCGCACGGCCGACGGTCAACAACTCGACAACATCGCTGATATCGCCAACGGCATCGATTTCGCATTGGCGCTCGAGGATAACGGAGCGCTGGATACCGTGTGGGCGTGGGGGGTCAACGATTACGGGCAGCTCGGCAACGGATCGTACAGCGACTCGATCATACCGGTTCAAGTGCAGCTTCCGGCTGGAGACGTTAGAAAGATCGCGGCAGGGGAGCAATTCGGCCTGGCTCTCGTCGGCGGCATCGTATACGCATGGGGCCTTAACACGGACGGTCAAGCGGGCTCGTCATCCGACAGCGCCGTAATCACGCCGGCGCCGATTCGGACGCTCGACGGCCTTCTGCTCGAAGGCGTCGTCGATATCGCGGCGGGCAACAATTTCGCGTATGCCGTCGTTGAGCAACTTAATGAAGATACGAACGCGACCGAGCGAATCGCGTATGCGTGGGGCGACCCCGAATGGTCGGGAGGTTCGTACGGATATCCGTACCAAGCGGCTCCTCTGAGCGCATTAGGCACGGACGTCGACCGAGTGTTCGCGGGCTGGGCCGGCGAGCACAGCTTCGCGACGGTTGGCGGCGCCGTATACGGGTGGGGCAATAATTCCCGCGAGCAGATTCGACCGGGCGCCGCGCCGAACATTACGACGCCCGCGCTCATCGAAGGTTTGGACGGCTATAGCACGTCAACGATCGTTCCCGGCTGGACGCATACGTTGCTGATCAGCAACGGCAGCGTCTACGGCATGGGAGCGAACGGGAACAATCAGCTTGGGTTCGCGGATCCGTCAGAGGATATTTCGCAGCCGACCCCGCTTGTCGACGGGCATGGGACGCCGCTCGCCGGCGCGGTGTCCGTCTTTGCCGGGGAGTATAACGGAGGCGCGGTGTTCGGTCCGGGGTCGTCGTTCGGCGCCGGCGGGGCGCTCGCTTGGGGGAGAAACACGAACGGGCAGCTCGGCGTCGGGTCCGAATACGTGTTCACGACCGTGTCGACGCCGAAGCAGGTTCTAGCCCCTGCGTATTCCGGGCGATCGATCTCGTTCTCGCTCATCGACCCTGAGCGGGCAACCGTGAACAAATGCGGCGAGACGTACCTGGCGTCGCCCATCGGGGGGATGGACCCCATGAAGCTCCCGGACGGGACCTGTCTGTTCCCGGACGTCGAGCTGGGCGACACGCCGACGATCGAGTACTATTCCTACGACGCAAGATACCATGGGCAAAACATCCGACTCGGGCCGATTACCGAAGATGTGAACCTCGGGGCGATTGCTTTGACTCCGTCGTATATAGCGAGCTTCGTTTCGTTCGAAGACGATCATCCGACGGCGGGGCGGATTCAAGGGTATCTTTCTTGGCAGATGAACAATTGGCCGGGCACGCACGAGATGAAGAGCCGAGTCTATTTCGTCAAAACGGACGGCTCCGAGGCGGGAACGATCGCGGAGAATCTGGAATCCAACGCATTCGCTCTCGGCGATACGGAAATCCCGGAGGGCGCGGTCGGCATTCAAATCGAAACGACGAACACGCTTGCCCCGGATCAGTCGTATGAAATGCCGAAGCCGTACTATTTCCTCGACGCGCCGACGCATTTGCCGAAAGTCGCGGTCCGCGACATCGACCCGAGAGCGTACGGGTACGATAACGAATACATCGGTTTGAAGCCGGAAATCGCCATCGAGGCGCCTGCGGATTTGCGATACGACGCGTACGATGTGCGATTTTATATGGCGGGCGAAGGATATTACTTTAAACCCGTAGGAGTTTTCGAAGCCGTCGCGAACGAGACGCTCGTGATTAACGAAGAGCTTCAAGAGCTTTCCTTTACGTCCCGGAACAACTTTTTCTACATTGATTTGCTCGACGAGGACGGCAACGCCGTATACGAGAGCTTCTCGATGGCGGGCATCGAGTTCGACTACATCGCTGCGGAACAAGTAGCGTTCACGGCGAGCGACCTGACGACGCCGAACGTGTCGTTCGCGGACGAAGACGAAACGGAGGGAGAAGTCGGCGGCGTCGTGTCCTGGTCGTGGACGGACGAGGCGGCGCCTGGAAGCTTCACTGGCTACGTCTTGTATTTCGTCGACGAGAGCGGCTTTAAGGTGGAACCGATCGCCAAAAGCCGTTCCTACGGCCCGACCAGCTACGAGCTGCCGATGAACACGGTCGTCCCGGAAGGCGCCGCCGGCATCGGGGTGTTCCCGTATTACATCGACGGCGGCGTTTCGCACGAACCGGCCAGCACGGCGTATTATGCGCCGGCCGAAGGCGCGTCCGAAGGCCCGGGAGAACCGGCGTTCTCGGTATGGAAGCTTACGTTCATCGACCAAAACGCGCAGCCGAACCAAATCGCCGGTCTGCTTCGCTGGGAACAGGGCGCCGACGAATCGTGGTTCGACGAATACGCCGTGCTGAACGAGAGCAGAACGGAAATCGGCACCGTGGCGAAAGGAATGACGGGTCCGTATTACGAATTCGAGCTTCCGCCCGCGGGAAGAGACGGCGGTTCGACGTATTGGATCGCTCCGAAAAAGAACGGGACCGTCGTGTTAACCTCGAGTCTTCCCGAAATCGCGGTGTACGACGAAACGTCGGGCGCGTCCGTCGGTACGCCGGGGACGAACGGGGACTTGCTGCCGACGGTATACGCTTCGTACTCGGGTCAGATTACAGGGAGAACGCTGACCGGCGGAAGCGTCGCCTGGAGCAGCGTCCTGAATGAGGCGGCGGCAGGGTATCAGCTGTACTTCATGGGCGCGAACGGCAAGCGGGTCTCCTCGATCGCGTACGTCCCGAAACGGGGCCCGACGCTGACGAGCGCTTACCCGCTGCACATACCGAAATACGTTCCGGACGAGGCGTATTATATCGGCATTTTCACGGTCGGTCACGACGGCCGGGAAAGCGCGGCGCATTACCAGCTCAATCTAGGACTGACGCCGATCCCGGGCGGCGGTTATGGCCATCCGCCGCTGCGACCGACCTTCTTCGATCACGACGACGACGCGCTGCAAATCGGCGGACAGCTGTACGTGCCGAACTACGGCGGAGCGGGGACGGTATCGGGCTATCAAGTGCTGATCGCGCAGCCGGACGGCACGCCGATCGTGGGCCCGGTCGCGACGGCGCCGGCGGAAGCGGCTACGATCGACGTTCCGTACGACACTGTAATTCCGGACGGGAGAGCGCGTATCATCCTCCGCGTATTGTTGACCGAAGGCGGGCATACGGACCTATCCGCGCAAATCTGGGATTCGCCTTTGTTCCGCCCGGAAGATATGGATTTCCTCGACGATCACAAGGCGCGAGGAACGGTAGCGGGACGGCTCGAGTGGGCGAAGCCGGAGAAAGAATCGCTGTTCGATGCGTACTTGATCGATACGGACAAACCGGCGGAGGTCACCTATCCGAGCATCCCGAACGTGCCGGTCGATCCGTCGAAGCAGCGGTATTCGGTTGCGGTGCCGTCGTTCTCGTCGGATCAAATCGAGTATTTCCGACTGTCGGAAGCGACCGACGGCGGGGAGCAATCGAATACGTGGCACATCGTCTCGATCGCGGACAATACGACGGAAGAACCGTACTTGAACACGGCGCAATCTTCGGCGATACCGGGACCGGCGAACGTGAAAGGGTATTTCTATCCTTCGGAAGATAGCGTCATCGACGGCTGGATGGAATGGGAGCATCCGGCGGATCGGTCCGCATTGCACGGTTACCAATTGTATTTCTTGGACGCGGCCGGACAGCGCGTCGGCTCGTACGTGTTCATCAAATACTGGGCGCCGGAGCCGGGCGAGTACGAACGCAGCATGGAATATTTCGAGCTGCCGCCTCATATTCCGTTCCCGGCGAGCGCGGCGTCGATCGCCGTCCACGCCGTCGACAACGAATATACCGAGAGCGCGGACAAGGGCGTCGTGCCGCTGTCGAGATTGAACGTTTCGTTCTACGACGCGGATCATGGCGCGAACGTCATCGGCGGCGCGGTGAACTGGCATGTATCTTGGGAGCCGGCCTCGGTGACCGGGTACGAGATTTTCTACGGCGATGCGGCCGGACAACCGATCGGGCAGCCGATCGGCACCGTCTCGGCGACTGCCCCGCGTCCGTACGCCATGACGATCCCCGCGAACACGACGCCGCCGCAAGGGGCCGAGACGTTCGTCGTCCGCATGGCGTCGGCGTCCGGGACGGTGGCGCAAGCGCACGCGGTCATATGGGACCGGCCGACGGAGTTTCCGCGATGGGAGCACGCGGTCGACGCCGATGCGTCCGCAGGCGTCGTTCGCCCGGTCATCCGATGGGTCGGGGCGACGGACGAAACGGACATCGATGCGTATTTGATCGAGGCGCGCGCAGGAATCAATCAGTATCCGATCGAAATCGCCAAAGTCGATGTTCAAACCAACAGTTCGTACTACCAATACGAAGTTCCAGCGGAATTGGCGGCGAACGTGTCGCAGTTTCGGGTCGTTCCGCTTACGGCCGGCGGCGAAAGCCCGGGGGCGAATTTTATCCCTCTATATGACGACATTTCGGCGAGCGCCATGCCGGCTGTAACGGTCGACGCTGGACTGCCGAAGCCGGAGCTCGCTTGGCTGGAGAAAGCGGAAGCGGCGGATTACGCCCAAGGCAGAGTCAGCTGGCGTACCGTCGCCGGCACAGCGACCGTGACGGGGTATCGCGCGTACTTCCTCGATCAGAACGGCGCGAAGCTTCGGCCGCTGGCGTACGTGAAGCACGACGCCGTCACAACGACATACATGCTGCCGCTGGCGAAGGAACTCGCGATTCCGGCGGAAGCCGCCGCGATCGGCATCTTCGCGGCCGGCGGCGGCGCGGAAAGCGCGCAGTTCGCCTCGGTCAGCCTCGCGCTGCTGCGCGATCCGCCGAAAGTGCGCCAGCTGCACTGGGTCGATATCGATACCGATCTGAACCGCGTCCGCGGCGCCGTGACTTGGCTGCCTCCGGCGGACGCAACGGGCGTGCAGAAGTATGAACTGTACTATGGCGACGCCCAAGGCGTGCCTTACGGGGCGCCGATCGCCTCCGTCGCGCCGGGCGGGCCGCTCGCGGTTCATATTCCGGCAGGAACGGTCCTGCAGCCGCAGCAAAAGACGATCGTCGTCGCGACGATCGCATCCGGCGGCATCGCCTACGCGGTCGTGCCGTTGACCGACGTGGCGTCGAGGGACGAGCTCGGCCGGAAGCTGCAAACGGTGCTCCGACCGACGGAGGCCGACAAGGTCCAAATGAACAACATCCGTAAATATATCCAGTCCGGCCGTCTGACGAATCTCGTCGGCGAGGAAGGCATCGGCCGGGACGACATAGAGCTGCTGCTCGATCTGATCGAGCCGCGGTTCATGTCCGGCGCCGGTACGAATTAATCGAAAACCTCTATACCATTTCGGGCAGCGATGGCCCGAAATCGGCATAGAGGTTTTTTTTACGAAATTTTTTTACGATTTGTGAGCGAGATCACAAGATTTTATGCCGTTTTTCCGTTATGATAAGGGTTGGTTCAATTTTCCTACGTACGGGAAAGTAGATTTCCAGAATCGAGGAGATGCACGTGCGAAAAGGCAAAACGAGATTCGTCTCTATGTGCTTGTCTGTGCTCTTGGCTTGCCCATGGGCGGCGACGGCCGCAACGCCGTCCGTCGCGGAAGCCGCGGAGCCGGTTCCGGGCGTCGCTAAAATCGAGGCCGGAGACGGCTTCGCGCTCGCGCTCGCCGAGGACGGCAGCGTGTGGGCGTGGGGGAGCAACGAAGGCACGTTCGGGAACGGCAGTTATTATGATTCCTATTATCCTACGAAAATCAGAACGCTTCCGGCCATCGCGGACATCGCCGCCGGCCCCGATTACGCGCTCGCGATCGAAGCGGGCGGCTATGCGATGTGGGCTTGGGGGGACAATTCCTCCGGCCAGCTCGGCATCGGCACGACCGGCGGCGAGCGGCCGTTCCCGGTGAAGGTCGATCTAACGTCGATCGGCCCGGCGAAGGAAGTCGAGGCCGGGGAATATTATAGCCTCCTGCTGACAGAGGACGGCGACGTGTACGCATGGGGCGCGAACGCCTCGGGCGAACTGGGGACGGGGCATACGGGCGGCTGGTCGGTCCCTTCGCCGGCGCCGGTGCGCATGGCGGATACGACGCCGCTCGCGAACGTGAAGGACATCGAGGCAGGGAACGACTTTTTCCTAGCGCTGACGAACGACGGCAAAGTATACGCGTGGGGGTTGAATTACAGCGGCCAAATCGGGATCGGATCATCTTCGACGTACTACGTGACGACGCCGACGGAAATTTTGAACGGGGCGACCGGGGTGTTTTCCAACTGGGAAGCGTATCACGCATTCGCGACCGTCGGCGACGCCGTTTACGGCTGGGGGAACAACAACGTCAATCAGTTAGGATTGAACTCCGGCTACCATGATGTGACCGTACCGACGCCGATTCCGTCCTTGACTTCGGCGAAGCATATTTCCATGGGCGAGCTGCACTCGATCGCCGTGGACGGGGCGGGCAGCGTATGGGGGACGGGAGAAAACAACGACGGCGTACTGCTGACGAAGCAGGATACGACGGCGTTCGAATTGTTACTGTCCGGGGAGGACGCAGTCAGCGTCGCGACGACGGACGAGTCCGTGTACATGCTGCGGGAGGACGGGGCGGTCGCCGTCTGGGGGCTGAACGACCTCGGGCAGCTCGGCTTGGGCTGGGTCGAGGAGGAGCCGATCGTCGAGAAGCATTTCATGCCCACGCTGACGCAGCGCGGCTTTAACGTCACGTATCGGTTCATGACGCCCCCGGCGTCGGACGGCGACCAGCTTACGCTCGGCTGCGGCGTCGCGACGGTTCGCTCCGCTGTTTACGGCAATTTGCAAGGGCTGAGCAACGACGACGGCAGCTGCACCTACTACGATCTGCAAAGCGGGACGCATGAGCTGCGGTCGGCCGACGGCTACGAGGTGTTGGACGCGATTCCGGCATTGACGGGCGATGCGCCGGCGAAGGACATCGTGCTGACGCCGGGCTGGCTGCCGGAAAAAATTTCGTTCACTGACTTCGATTATCGCCGGGGCTACATTCGCGGGTATCCGAGCATCAGCGTGAACACGAGCGGGGGAGACATCACGCCGAGCTACCGGCTGTTCTTCGTGGACGAGAACGGCGTCCGCGTCTCGTCCGCGCCGATTCTGACGACCAGCGGCACCTATTCGGAGGAGCTGCCGGTGACGCCGGTTCCCGCCGGGGCGAAGGGATTGCGCTACTACGTAGATAACGCGGCGACCGAGACCGTCGAAGCGGTGCCGATGATCGGCTGGCTGCCGCTGCTCGATACGCCTTATCAGGAACCGAGCGCCGCGTTCGTCGACGATGACAAGGACGACGGCATCGCAGGGAAGCTGATCATGAACGATGCCGCCGGTGCGGACGTAAACATTAAGCAATATTCCGTCTACTATTACGCTTCCGGCGAACGGGTGGACGTGGCGACGTTCGCCGCAGGCTTCGGGACGAAGGAACTCCCATTGCCGGGCGTTACGGCCAACCGGATGGTGTCGATCGATTACAAAGACGCGCACGGCAACGTGGCAAGGACTCGGGAGGTATACGCGTACGACGACATTTCCGCTCGGGCGCTGCCGAGTGCCTATTCAGATCTGCCCAATGTCCCCTTCACGTTTAACGACAAAGATTCCGATGCAGGCCAATTGGGCGGAGCGCTGTACGTTTCAACGTACAACTCGGGCGGAAAGCCGTTCTCCGGGTATCGCGCTTATTTCCTTAACGAAGCCGGCGACAGGCTGCAGGGGATCGTCCAAGTCCCGAGCACGCAATCGTACCAAACGATATACTTGCCGGAAAATTTGGCGATTCCCGAGGGGGCCAAGCAGATTGGTGTATTCGCCTACAATGCCGACGGGTTGGAGGGGGCTGCGGCGAACGCGTTGTTCATATGGGATGTTCCCGTGTTTTACCCGGTGGATGCGCAGTATGCGGATACGAACGAAGCGGCTGGAGCCGTCAACGGCAAGCTGACATGGAAACGGGCCGCGGACGAATCGGCCATAGACGCGTACGTCATCGTTGGGTACGACGCATCGTACAATAGAAGCACAATCGCCGAAGTTCCGGCGACGGGCCAGCCGCAGTACGAATACGCGCTGACGGCAGCCTCGGAGCTGACGGTGCTGGCGTACACCATCTCGGTGAAAAAGGACAACGCTCAAATCAATACGGATGCATACTTAGACGCGTATGACGACACGAAGGCGTCGCCGCTGGACCGGCCGACGAATCCGGCGCTGTCGCCTCCTTCGAAATACGCATTCGCCGCCGGCTCGATCGAGAACGGCGCGTTCTCGGGGCACATCGCTTGGGAAGGCAATAGCGGGGATTACGGCTACCAGCTGTATTACGCCACCTCGGCGGGCGAGAAGCTGGAATCGATCGGCTTTTTTAAGAAGGGATTGTACAAATCCGTGTTCGGGTTCACCGCGTACGGGCGGGCGGTACCGGAAGGCACGGCTAAAATCGCGATTTACACGGTCGACTCGGATCTGCGGGAAAGCCCGACCGCGCTGCTGCTTTCCATCGGCTCGGACACCCCGCCGCCTCCGCCGCCGCCGGACGCGAAGCCGACGCAGCTGTCCTTCATCGACATCAACCCGGCCGCGGGCCACATCGGCGGGACGATCTATTGGCACAAAGGGCAGGACGACAGCCAAGTGACCGAGTATCGTATTTATTTGATGGACGCCCAAGGGGTGCGGCTCGGCGAGGCGCTCGGCTCCGTGCCGAAGTCGCCGAACGCCGCGTACCGGTTCGACGTTCCGCTCGACCGTTCGGCCGCGTCCGGCGCGACGGACGTCGTCGTCGCCGCGATGGCCGGCGGAACGGAGCTCGGCTACGCGCATATCGCGTTCATCGACGCCGCGTCGGTCGACGCCGTGCTGGCGCAGGTGAAGCCGATCGTCAAACCGTCGGGGGCCGTTGCGCTGATCGACTTGATCTCGTACGCGCGGCGAACGGATCGAATGAACTTGGCGGGCGACGCCTCGTTCGGCAAAGAAGATTTCGTTATGCTGCTGCAGCTGATCGATCCCGCGTTCGTCGAACCTCCGATCCTGCATTAAACGAAAAAACCAGCCGGGCCGCCCCCGAGCTGGTTTTTTCGTGCCGTATTTACGCTTTGCGCAGCTTGCCGAGCTCGGAGACGATCGCTTCGATTTCGCTGATGCTGAATCGTTCCTTGCTCATGACCATGTCGTAAATATCTTTTAAATCCTCATACATGTCTTCGTTGAAATGCGTCGATTTGATCGCCGCCCCCGTCGCCATGCGGAGCCGCGTTTTGATTTGCTCGACCATGTACTCCGCGTTTTCCGGCGTCGCTTTCGATAAATCCATGAGGCTTCGTCCCTTTCGTCTAGGTTGGTTTCATTGTATCATGATTGCTAAGAAAAAGCTTCGGCGACGAAGCGGCGGAGGCGGACGGGATGGACAGATGGGCGACGGTGGACGGCGAAGGATTGAAGCGCGCGCTGCTCGACATGCGGGCGATGGTGGGCGATAGGCCGGTGACGTTCCTGTGCATCGGCACGGACCGCTCGACCGGCGACGCGCTCGGGCCGCTCGTCGGCACCGCGCTCGCGAAAGCGGGCTACCCGCGCGTGATCGGCACGCTCGCCTCGCCGTGCGACGCGAACACGCTGCCGACGTGGATCGCCGAACTGTCGGCGGTCCCGCCGGGCAGCGAAGCGGTCATCGCGATCGACGCGGCGCTCGGGCGGCCGGAATCGGTCGGGAAATACCAATGGACGACCGTGCCGATGCTGCCGGGCGCCTCGCTCGGGCGCAACCTGCCGCCGGTCGGCGATTTCGGCATCGCCGGCATCGTTAACGGCAACGGCATCAAACCGTACGCCATTCTGCAAAACACGTCGCTGCACCGGGTGATGACGATGGCCGACGAAATCGTCGACGCGATTACAGCAGCGTTCCCATTGTAGGCGGCGGCTCCGGCGGCGCGACCTCCTCGATGCAGGCCGGGTCGTCCCACCGGACGTTGCCGACGGACGGGGAGACCGGATACATGCGCATCGCTTCCGCCGGGTACGGGGAGAGCAGCGGCAGCAGCCGGTTCGGATCCGACACCGTGCGGTCGAGCCACAGCGGCTCGTCCTCCCGGCGCAGGATGGCGGGCATCCGGTCGTGGATCGTCGACATGAGCCGATTCGGTTCGGTCGTCACGATGACGCACGAATGATGCCTCGTCCCGTCCTCCGCTAGGTACGTATCATATAAAGCGGCGAACGAAAACAGCGGCTGATCCGTCAATACGACGCGCATCGGCTGCTTTTTTCCGTTCTCCGACGCTTTCCATTCGTAAAACCCGTCCGCCGGGATCAGGCAGCGCCTCCGGGCGAGCAGCGTCCGGAACGTCGGCTTCTCGGCGAGCGATTCGGCGCGCGCGTTCATGAGCGGCGCGGGCTTCCTGCCGCCGCGGCCGCTCCACGAAGGCGTCAAGCCCCAGCGAAGCATTCCCGCGCGGCGCTTCCCTTCGTGGGCGACGACGGCCAGCACGTCTTGGCCCGGGCCGACGTTGTACCGCGGCGCGATGCGTTCCATCTTCTCCGCCAATTCGATGAAAAACCATTCCCTGACCAGCCCCCAATCGGCCGTCAGCGTAAATCGTCCGCACATGCGGCGCACCTCCTCGGCACTATTGTCGCATGTTCGCCGCCGCCGCACAAACGCTAGAACTGCAGCACGACCATCGCGTGCGCAGTAAATTCGGGCACCGTGCACCGTATGGTTCCGCCCTCTTGGACGAACGGCAGCTTCTCGCCGCTCGGCGCCAAGTAAACGTCCTTGACCGGCGCGGACGCCGCGATGCGCACGGCGACGTCCCGCAGCGGAAGGAGGTCCTCGATGACCTCGACTCCGTCGCCGCGCCGCACCGGAGACGCGTACAGCAGATGGGCGACCCACCGGTTGCGCTTCGCCTGCTTCTGAACGGTGACGACGCCCTGCGCGGGGAGGTTCGTGCGCAGCGTCCGGTTCGGCAGCAGCCGCTCGAGCGCGTACAGGACGGTTTCGCGCAGCGCCAAGCTGCCCTTCTTCGCGTAATCCTCGAATACGTTCCAAGCGATATAGATGCCGTCCTCGCCCTCCGTCATGCCGGGGCCGTCCGAGGCGAGGGCGCTCGGCGTATGCTGATGGGAGCAGAACGCGAACACGTCGCGGTTGAAGTACGGGTTCTCGCGCGCGCCGTGCGCCGCGCCGCCGTCCGCGAGCGCCACGCGCTGCCCTTGCCCGTACACGACGTACGACGCTTCCGGCAGCCCTGCGATCGCGAACGACGGACGGAAGTAGCTCGGCCGGTACGGGTTCGCTTCCACCCAGCGGGCGCCGAGCCGCAGCGCGAAGGCGTCGCCGGCGGGCGTAAGGCCGGACGCGCCGGTCGCGAGCACTTTGCCGCCGGAGCGCAGGAACGGCTCGAGCTTATCGCGCAGCGCGTCGTCGACGCAGACGCCGTCCGGCAGCACGACGACGCGGTACCGCGCGAAGTCGGCGTCGCGGTCGACGACGTCGAACAGCAGCTTGCCTTCGAGCAGCATGCGCACGGCGCCGGCGTCGGCGGGCACGCTGCGGCTCTTCGGCGCGCCGTGCAGATGCGCCTCTTGCGCCTCGAGCGACAGCAGCGCGACGTCCGCGACCGATTCGACGCCGTCGCACCACAGCTCCTTCGCCTCGACCTCCGCGTACGCCGCGCCGATCAGCGCGTATGTCGCCTCGTCCATAGCGCCCTCGGGATGCAGCTGATCGCCGATCGAGCAGCGTGCGCCGTTCGCGAGGCTGAGCGCCGTTTCGTACCGAAGCGCGTTCGGATGCTTATAGCCGCCGAACTCGCCCCACGACGTATGGAACTTGCCCGTCATGCCGAGGTAGTCGATGCCGAGCGTTTGGGCGTACCTGGCGGACAGCGGGAAGTGGTCGTACCCCCAGCCGCCCGTCGGCAGCGATTCCAGCTCGAGATGCGTGTTCTTGAACGCGAGGTCGCGGCGCCCCCGCGTAATATGCCCGCCGTTATGGAAGACGGGGAGACCGGGCTTATGCTTCCATACCGCGCGGTTCGCCGCGTCGGCGTACCGCGCGTAGGTACGCTCCCAGAGCGTCTTCATCGCTTCGGCATCGCGCGGATCGCCCCCTTCGGCGCGGATCGAGGCGACGCACGACTGGCAGTAGCATTCGCGCACGCCGACGATGTCGAGGAAGATGCCGTCGGCTTCGTAGCGCTGCGCGACTTCCTCGATTTGGGCGAGCAGGACGTCGAGGTACGGCGTATTCATGCAAAATTCGTGGTACCCCGGCGTCAGGAAGTCCGGCGCCCACTGCGTCGCCTCGTTCCGCTTTCGGATGAGCCACTCGGGGCGGCGGCGCGCCAGCTTTTCGTCGAGCCCCGCGGAGATGTACACGGGCGTCTTCACGCCGATGTCGTGCGCCGCTTCGATCTGCGCCCCGAGCAGGTCGAAGCCGAGGCCCGGATGCGTTTCGTTCGCCTCCGACGGATGGTACGCCCAGCCGTGATGGCATTTCGAGAACACCGTGACGGAATCGACATGCCCTTTGCGCAGCATCGCTTGGAATTGTTCCTTCGAAAAGCGGCTGCCGATACCCGCAATCGCCTCGGACGTATGGAAATCGAGATGCACCTGGCGAAATCTCATGGAAAAGCGTCAGCTCCTATGCAACAATGATGATATCAATGTAAGCGAAACCAACCGGCGGACGGTAGCGACGATATCGACCATTCCTCGTACGATTTCGACCGGTTCATCCAGCGAACAGGAGCGTGACGGCCATGCAATGCCTTGAGCTGGCGTATCCGCCGATGCCGCAGCTGATCACGGTCGGCCATGCGGTGTGGACGCCCGGCATGACCCATCTGCGGCGCAATTTCCCCGTGTACGATTTGATTTTCGTGCGCAGGGGGACGTTCTTTATTTGCGAGGAAGGGGAGGAGCACGAGCTTGCGGAAGGCGGGTTCGTCGCGCTGGAGCCGGGGCGGACGCACTGGGGGCACCGGGCGGTGGAGGAGCCGACGGATTTGTATTGGGTCCATTTCGCGCACGATTCGCCGCGGCGCGCGGTCGACCGCGGCGGCATCGCCCGGCGGCGGCCGCTCGAGCGAGGAACGGACGGCCATCTCGAGCCGGTGCGCAGCCATTTGTACGTGCCGAAGCGCGCGACGATTCCGATGGAGCCGCTCGTCCCGCTGCTCGACGACATGGTGCTGCTGCACCGCTCGTTGACGCCGAGGTCGGCGATTTTGCTGCAGGCGCGGCTCGGCGAGCTGCTCGCCCGGCTGCAGCCGGAGGACGGCGACGGAGGCGGCGAGCGGAGCCGCGCCGTATGCGATGCGGTCGTCCGGTATTTGCAGGAGCGCATCGGGGAGCCGTTCGACGCGGAGCGGATGGAGCGGGAGCTGCATTATCATTTCGACTATTTGGCGCGCTGCTTGAAGCGGCATACAGGCCTCAGCCCGCTGCAATATTTGCACCGGCTTCAAATCGAGCAGGCGAAGTCGCTGCTGCTGTGCACCGATTTGCCCGTGGCGGCGGTCGGCGAGCGGGTCGGGCAGCCGAACCCGACGTATTTCGCCCGGCTGTTCCGCCGCTTCGCCGGCGCGGCGCCGAGCGCGTTCCGCTCCAGCCACAAAACGCTTGACGCGCCGGAGAACGCTTTCTAGACTGTAGAGAACGCCAGAAAAAGGGAGAGAGCCAGCGATGAGTACCACTACGACCGAAACGCCGCCCGCCGGGTCGGGGGCCTCCGCGCCCGTATCCGCGCCGGCAGCCGCGCAGCCGAAGCCGCCCGAAGCCGGCGCCGCGGCCGCCCGCACCGTCTTCCCCGTCGTGCTCGCCGTCAGCGTCATCCATATGCTGAACGATTCGATGCAGGCGGTCGTGCCGGCCATTTTGCCCGCGCTGAAAGGCGCGCTGACGCTGACGTACACGCAGATCGGCTTCGTCATTTTCGCTTTGAACATGACGTCGTCCGTGCTGCAGCCGGTCATCGGGATGTATTCCGACCGGAAGCCTTCGCCGTACATGCTGCCGCTCGGTATGTTGATGAGCCTCTTCGGCATGGCCGGCATCGCGCTCGCGCCGAATTACGCGCTGCTGCTGCTGTCCGTCGTGCTCGTCGGCCTCGGCTCCGCCGTGTTCCACCCCGAGGGCTCGAAGGTCGTATACCTTGCGGCCGGGGGGCGGCGCGGGCTCGCGCAGTCGATCTACCAGGTCGGCGGCAACGGCGGAAGCTCGCTGCAGCCGATGATGACGAAATATTTGTTCCTGCCGTTCGGCCAAATCGCGGCGCTTTGGTTTACGGCCGTCGCGGCGCTCGCGTTCATCGTGTCTTGGGCCGTCTCTCGTTGGTACAAAGGGAATATGCATCTGAGGAAGCCGAAGCCCTCTCGCGCCGGCGCCGCGAAGGGCGCGGGCGGAGCGGCGGAGGCGCAGGCGCAGCCGGGGGGCGGCGCCGCCTCGTACGTGTGGCTCGGCATGGGGCTGCTCATTCTGCTCACGTTCGCCCGTTCGACGTACCATGCGGCGATTTTGAACTATTACCAGTACTTTTACGCGGAGAAGTATGCATCGACGATCGAGGCGGCGCAGCTGCCGCTGTTCCTGTTCGGCGTCATCGGCGTCGTCGGCACGCTCGTCGGCGGACCGCTCGCCGACCGGTTCGGCTCGAAGCGGGTCATTTTCGGCTCGATGGCGGGCGCCGCGCCGTTCGCGATGCTGCTGCCGTACGTCGGCGAAGCGTGGGTTATCCCCATCATGTTCGTCGTCGGCTTTATTTTGATGCTCGGCTTTTCGGTCGTCGTCGTGTACGCGCAGCTGCTCATGCCGAACCATATCGGCACGGCGTCCGGCCTGATCGTCGGCCTCGCCTTCGGCATGGGGGCGCTGGGCGCGGTGGCGCTCGGCTACTTCATCGACATGTTCGGCCTGCAGCCGGTGTTCGTCGCTGCGAGCCTGCTGCCGCTGATCGGCATCGTCACGTTCAAGCTGCCTGATTTATCCAAGCAGTAAATCCCACAGCTGTTTGCCGATGAGCAGCGTCGTCACGGAGACGAACAGCGGCTTGACGAACGCGGCGCCGCGCTTGATCGCAAAGCGCGAGCCGGTCCACGCGCCGGCGATCATGGCGAGCGCCATCGGCACGCCGTAGACGAAGTTCACGAGCCCGAAGGCGAGGAACGTCATCAGGCTGGCGATGTTGCTCGCGAAGTTGAGCAGCCGCGCATTGCCCGCCGCCCGAACGAAATCGAAGCCGAGCAGCAGGAACGCGAACAGCAGGAACGAGCCGGTGCCCGGGCCGAAGAAGCCGTCGTAGTAGCCGATTACGAAGGCGGCGATCGCCACGAGAACGCGCTTCGCGTTCGTAAGTCCCCGGTATACGGCGCCGGCGCCCCAGTTTTTCTTAAAGACGGTGTAGATCGTGACGGCGATGAGCAGGCAGACGACGAGCGGCTTGAGGAACTCGGAGGGCAGCAGCGTCACCGTATACGTGCCGAGCGCCGAGCCGAGGAACGACAGCGGAAACAAGGCGAAGGCGAGCCGGCGGTCGATGTTGCCGGAGCGCAAAAACTGCACGGTGCTGGTGAGCGACGAGGCGGTGCCGCCGAGTTTGTTCGTGCCGAGCACGACGCCGGGCGGCAGGCCGGCGAGCAGCAGCGCCGGCATCGAAATTAAACCGCCTCCGCCGACGACGGAGTCTACGAACGCGGCCAAAAATCCGGCGGCGATTAAAAATAATAATGTTTCTGGAAGCAGCTGTTCCAAGTTGGTGCCCCTTTCGGTACAATCTGGATGTAAGATGCGATGGGTGCAAGACAATATGCAAAAGTATACTGGAAGGGGAGTTATCTGTGAAGAAGCTGGAGCACATCGGGGTTATGGTCAAAGATATGGACGAATCGATCCGCTTTTACACCGAAGTCATCGGCATGAACCTCGATCGCCGCGTCGCGTTGAACGAGACGCTCGAGCTCGCGTTCCTGACGTTCCCGGGGCAAGAGAGCGTAGAGGTGGAGCTGGTCGGCCGCTACGACGACAAATTGACCGAGCACGGCATCGTGAACCATATCGCGTTCACGGTGGAGGATATCGAAGCGGAGATCGCTCGGTTGAAGGCGGCGGGCGTGACGATGATCGACGAGGAGCCGCGCACGATTTTGCACGGCATTAAGATCGCGTTCTTCTACGGTCCGAATGGCGAACGGCTGGAGCTGTTCCAGCATCCGTAAACTTACCGAACGGAAGGGGCATCGATTCGCCCCTTCCTTTTCTATTTTTCACAGGGAGCGGCGAGGCGATTGGAACATTAGGACAAAGGGGGAACTCGCACGATGAAGGCGATGGTCTACGAAACTTACGGTACGCCCGAAGTGCTCCGATTGGAAGAGGCGGCAATGCCGACGCCGAAGGACGACGAAGTGCTGATCGAGGTTCACGCGGCTTCGATCAATTCCTGGGATTGGGATTTGCTTCGCGGGCAGCCGTACTTAACTCGCCTCGGCGGGCTTCGCAAGCCTCGTTACCGGATTCTCGGCGCGGACGTCGCCGGCCGGGTCGTCGCCGCGGGTGCGGCGGTTCGCCGGTTTCGACCCGGGGACGAGGTGTTCGGGGACCTTTCCGGCTGCGGCTGGGGCGGTTTCGCGGAATTCGTGTGCGCGCGCGAGGACGCTTTGACCCCAAAGCCGGCAGGGGTAAGCTTCGCGCAGGCGGCGTCCGTTCCGCAAGCGGCCGTATTAGCCCTGCAAGGGCTGAGAGATCGCGGAAAGCTGAGCAAGGGCCAACGGCTTCTGATCAACGGGGCGGGCGGCGGCGTCGGCACGTTCGGCATTCAGTACGCCAAATGGGTGGGGGCCGATGTGACCGGCGTGGACAGCGGCGGAAAGCTTGAAACGCTGCGTTCCCTCGGGGCGGACGACGTCGTGGATTATAGGAAGCAAGATTTCGCCGCAAGCGGAAAACGATACGACGTAATCCTCGACGTCGTCGGCAATCGGTCGGTGTTCGATATGAAACGAGCGCTTGCGCCGGGCGGCGTCTATGTAATGGTCGGCGGTACCCTGCCGCGCATTCTCCAAGCATTGTTGGCGGCGCCGTTGTTGGCGCGGACCGAGCGGAAAACCGCGTCGGTCCTCGTCCATAAGCCGAACCGCGGCGATCAACAGCTTTGGAAGGAACTCCTCGAAGCGGGGCATGCCGCGCCGGTGATCGATCGGGAGTATCCGCTGAGCGATGTACCCGAAGCGCTTCGTTATTTCGGAGAAGGGCGGGCGATCGGGAAGGTCGTCGTGAACGTGAAAAGGTAGGCGGAAGGCGCCGCCCGGGGGGCGGCGCCTCGAATGCGGCCGTTCGGCCCGGCGCGGGGGAGCGTTACGCCCCCGCGAAGCCGTCCTTGAACGCGCGGACGAGGGCGTCCTCGTTGACGCCCCACAGCGGGGCGATCTCCGGGGCGACCGCCTCGGCCCACCATTCGGCCTGCTTCTTCTTGTTGGACCGATGCTCGAAAATCCACAGCAGGTTGCCGACGACCTTCTTGTAGTAAATCGTTTCGGCTTCCTCGATTTTCTCCTGCGGCACGTACACGTCCAATCGCTTGAGCGCGCGGTACAGCTCGCGGCTGCAGGCGCGGCGAATGCTGCGCGGGGAGGGGAGCTGCGCGGTATGCTTTTGATTCGGTCTCATGAGACCATCACCTCTCTCCACCATATGCACGAAGGCGGGCGGCGGTTAGCAGCCCGGCGCGGCGGAGCGAGGTTTTGGGGGATTTTGCCGAAAAAAAAGAAACGGCCCCTGGAGCCGTTCCGCTGACGAGCCGCCGCCGTCAATCGACGACGATGTATCCGATCATCGGTCCGTGGTTGGCCGCGTCGGGGTGCGTGAAGCAAATGATGCGGTAAATTCCTTCCTTGGAGGCGTGGAAGCTGACCGTCGTTTCTTCGCCCTTTTTGACGACGCCTTGAATGTTCAAACCCTCGATGATGAACGGGTGATGGTCGCCGTTCACGCCCAAAATCTTCAGCTTCACGTTCTCGCCTTTGTTGACGAACACGGTGCCGGGATCCCAACGGTACGCTTCGATCTCCTTGCCGTCTTTCGTCGTCGTCTTGTACTCGCCCGTCACCATGTGGATGACGCGCTCGCCCGCGGGCATCGCGTCGGCCGGCACCGCCCCGCCCCTTTCCCAGAGCGCCGTCGTCGCCGCGACGAAGCATATGCCTGCGGCGAGCGCCATTAGCTGCCATTTGCGCACGATCATGATTCGCGAGTTCATCCGAACCGCCACCCACCTTCCGTGATTTGTACAAGTGTATGTGTCTCGTCCGCGTTTATGCTGGTAGGACATGTTCCTTTTCCGAAGGGAATACATTACAATGGGAAACGACTCTAGGAAAAATAGATAGGAGAGGAATCGATGCACGACATCGTCATGGCGATGCTGGAGTGGTTGGAAAGCCTTGGGTATTGGGGCATCATGATCGGCTTGATGCTGGAGGTCATCCCCAGCGAAATCGTATTGTCGTACGGCGGCTATCTCGTGTCGCAGGGGCGCATTTCGTTCGTCGGCGCGGTCATTTTCGGCACGATCGGCGGCGTCATCGCGCAGTTGTTCGTATACTGGATCGGCAAATACGGCGGTCGTCCGTTCCTGGAACGGTATGGCAAATACATACTGATCAAAAAGAAGCACATCGATATCGCCGAGCAATGGTTCGACCGATACGGGACGGGGGTCATTTTCACGGCGCGGTTCATTCCGGTCGTCCGCCACGCGATTTCGATCCCGGCCGGCATCGCGAACATGCCGATCGGCAAATTTACGTTTCTCACGACGCTGGCCGTCATTCCGTGGTCGATTTTATTCGTATGGCTCGGCATGACGCTCGGGGATCAGTGGGAGGCGATCGACGAGGTGGCGGGGCCGTACATCAAGCCGGCGATGATCATCGCGGCGCTGGCGCTCGCGGCGTACGTGCTGTTCACCTGGTGGCGCGGCAAACAACGGAAAGTGGATTGAGGCCGGGACGCTTTGGTACAATAAGGGAGATACGGACATAATCGCGATAAATCGGAGGTTGGCGTACATGACGGCGAAATCGCTGGCGCATAAATTGGGACAGGGCTTAAGCCCGCAAGGCTTCATCGACGCAATGACGAAAAACCAAGAGGCGTTCTTGGAGTGGCAAAGCAAGTTCTCGTGGGCGAACGAAGACGACCGCGAGTTTTTCGAAAGCTTGAACAACCGGGACGACCTGCGCTGCGTCATTCTCGCGGCGGACTGGTGCGGCGACGTCGTGCGCAACATTCCGGTCGTGTTCAAGGCGCTGGAAAACAGCGGCATGCCGGTCGAAGTGCTGATCATGGAAGAAAACTTGGACGTCATGGATCAATTCCTCACGCTTGGCGGACGCTCGATTCCGGTCGTCATTTTCGCGGATACGGGCGGCTTCGTGCTCGGCACGTGGGGCCCGCGTCCGAAATACGTCCAGGAGCCGATGGTGAAGTTCAAGACGGAAAACCCGGACCGCGAGGCGCCGGATTATCAGGCGAAGCTCGACGAGACGCGGAAAGAAATCAAGGCGCGCTACGGCGAAGGCACCGAATACCAACAGCTGATCGTGAAAGAGCTCCGCGAGCTCATCTCGACGTTCTAAGGGCGGATCCGCGATGGCGATTCGTATCGAGACGTTCACGTTGGGACCGTTGCAGACGAATGCGTATTTGCTCTCCGACGACGAGAGCGGCCGCGGCATCGTCATCGATCCCGGGCAGCGTCCGGACGCGCTGCTGCGCCGCATCGAGCCGCTCGAGATCGAGGCGATCGTGCTGACGCACGCGCACTTCGACCATATCGGCGGCGTCGACGCCGTTCGCAAAGCGAAAGGCTGCCCGGTCTACCTGCACGACGCCGAGGCGGACTGGCTGACGGATCCGAAGCTGAACGGCTCGCTGAATTGGCCGGATCTCGGCGCGCCGATTCGGACGGAGCCCGCCGAGTTCGCGCTCGATGCGGGCATGTCGCTGAAACTGCTCGGCGAGACGTTCCGGGTGCTGCATACGCCGGGCCATTCTCCGGGCAGCGTCAGCTTGATTTGGGGGCAGCACGCCTTCTGCGGCGACGTGCTGTTCAAGCAGGGAGTCGGACGGACCGACCTGAGAGGCGGCAGCTCGCGCGAGCTGTACGATTCGATCCACGATCAGCTGTTCAAGCTGCCCCCGGACACGATCGTCTACCCGGGACATGGTCCGAAGACGACGATCGGGTATGAGAAGGAACACAATCCGTACGTGTAGAGGAGGGATGCGGCGTGAATCCGACGGCGAAGCTGCTCATCATTGCCGGCGTCGCGCTGATCGTGGTCGGGCTCCTGTGGCAGGTCGGGGGAAAATATTTGCAGTTTCTCGGCAAGCTCCCCGGCGATATCGCGGTGGAGCGGGAAAACGTAAGATTTTATTTTCCGATCGTCACGTGCTTGCTGATCAGCGTCGTAGGCTCGCTGCTCCTATATTTGTTTCGGATGTTTCGCGGATGAAGGCGGCGCCCGCCGCTTGACGTCCGCTCCTTTTTTGTATAGATTTAAATAAACGTTTAATTAAAAAATAAGGGTGCAAAACCCGCAGAGACAAGAGGGATATCGGATGAGTGGAGTTTGGAGAGCCTTTTTTAAGCTGCCGATGACGACGGTGGGCATCGCGACGGCGGCGCTGTTTCAGCTTATTTTTTGCGTCGTTTGGATGACGGGGTACGACGGCGTGAACGAGAACGCGGATCGATTGACGGTGGCGATCGTCAACGAGGACGGCGAGGCCGGATCGGTCGCGGCGGGCGCGCTCGGCGGGCAGCTGCCGTTCCGGATCGAACACGTCCCGACGCTCGAAGACGCGCAGAAGCGGCTCGATGAGCGGCAGGTGCAGATGGTCGTCCACATACCGAGCGGCTTCGGCGCGGCGCTGGCCGCGCCGGACGCGAAAGCCGCGCTGAATTATTACATCAACGAATCGAATCCGGCGACGATCAAGAGCATGATGACGGCCGCTTCGTCGCAAATCACTTCGGCCGTGAACGATATGGCCGCGGCGAGAGGCGTCGAAACCGCGCTCGCGCGGCTGCAGCTGCCGGAGGCGCAAGCGTCCGCGCTGGCGAAGGGCCTCGTCTCCCGAGTCGAAGGGAACGTCGTCGCTACGAATCCGGTGAACAATATGGCGAGCCAAATGGTGCCGATGATGATGGTGCTGGCGTCGTACGTCGGCTCGATGCTGCTGTCCATGAATCTGGAGCAGACGTCCATGGCGCTCTCCTCCCGGTTTACGCGCTGGCAGCGGTTCGGCGTGCGGCAGCTGATCAATGCCGGCACGGCGGTCGTCGTCGGGTTGTTCGCCGTTTCGCTCGTCACGCTGTTCGGCGGCGCTTACGCAGGCGGGTTTCTGGCGCTGTGGGGATTCGTTTCGCTCGTGCTGTTCTCTTTCATGACCTTATCGCAAATTTTCTTACTGCTGTTCGGTCCGGGCGGCATGGTGTTCAACATCGTGCTGCTGTCGGCGCAGCTCGTCTCTTCGGGGGCCATGGTGCCGCGGGAGCTGCTGCCCGACTTTTACCGGGAGCTCGGCGCGTTCCTGCCGGCCACTTACGCCGTCGAAGGGCTGATGGATTTGCTGTTCGGCGGGCCTAGCGCGGCCGGAGCTGCGGCCTCGTTGGCAGCCGCTATCGCGATTTGCCTCGCGGTCGGCGCCGGCGCGGCGGCCGTCCGCCGGGCGGCGAAGCAGCCTGCGCAAAGGTCGGTGGCTGCGGCATGACCCCTGCTGGCGAACAAGACGTGCGGAAGCGAATCCTGCTCGCGGCGAAATCGCTGTTCGCGGACAAAGGGTTCGAGGGCGCCTCGGTGCGCGAGGTGTGCGAAGCGGCGGGGGTGAACGTCGCGCTTGTGTCGTATCACTTCGGCGGCAAGGAGAAGCTGTTCCAAGCGCTCTTCGATGAATTTTTCCCGCCCGCGGCCGCGCTGGAGCCGTACCGCCCATTGCTTGACCGGCCGTACGAAGGCTTGGCCTTCATGATCGAGCAAGTGATGCGGACCCTCGTCCAGGAGCGGGACATGTCGGCGATCATCGAGCAGGAAATTTTGAAGCGGTCGCCGCGCCTTCCGTTCATCCAGGAGCGGGTGTTTCCGTTCTGGAGGTTCCTTAGGGACCTGCTGAACCGCGGGAAGGCGGAAGGCGTATTTCGGTTCCGTTCGCTCGATACGACGTTTTTCATGGTGCTTGGCGCTATACTGTTTCATAAGAGGGGATTCTACTTTGAACCGCTGATGCAGGAGGCGCCGCAGCGACCGGAAGACGTAATCGCGGATACGATCGCATTCGTCTACGGGGGGCTGGGCGCGGCGCCTCCGGAAGGAGGAAGGATCGAATGAAAGCGATCGTAGCGGAGACGTTCGGCGGGCCGGAGGCGCTCGCCGTCGTCGATCGGCCCGCGCCCGAAACGGGCGCGGGCGAGCTGCTCGTGCGCGTGCGGGCGACCGCCCTGAACCGGGCGGACGTACTGCAGCGCATGGGGAAATATCCGCCGCCGCCCGGGGTGACCGACATCCTGGGGCTGGAGATGGCGGGCGAGGTCGCGGCGGTCGGGCCCGGCGCGGAAGGCTTTCGCGCCGGGGACCGGGTGTGCGCGCTGCTGCCCGGCGGCGGCTATGCGGAGTACGCGGTTATCCCGGCCGGCATGGCGATGCGCATCCCGGACGGCATGACGTTCGAGGAGGCGGCGGCGGTGCCGGAGGCGTTCCTTACCGCGTACCTCAACTTGTGGCGGCTCGGGGGCCTTGCGCCGGGGCATCGCGTGCTCGTTCACGCCGCGGGGAGCGGCGTCGGAACGGCGGCGATTCAGCTGATCCGGGAAGCCGGGGCGGCGTCGTACGCGACCGCCGGCGCCACGGAGAAGCTGAAGGCGGCGCTCGAGCTCGGCGCGGCCGCCGCGTGGAACTACCGCGACGGCTCGTTCCGCGAATGGCTGCTTGCGCAGACGGGCGGCCGCGGCGTCGACATCGCGCTCGACTTCGTCGGCGCGCCGTACTTCGCCGATCATCTGGCGACGCTCGCGATGGACGGGCGGCTCATCGTCATCGGCCTGCTCGGCGGCGGCGCCGTGCCGGACGGCTTCTCGCTCGGCACGCTCGTCGCGAAGCGTCTGCACGTCATCGGCACGACGCTGCGTTCGCGGCCCGTCTCCGAGAAAATCTCGCTGACGCAGGATTTCGCCGCCTTCGCGCTGCCGCGGTTCGCGGACGGCCGGCTGAAGGCGGTCGTCGATTCCGTCTACGCGTTCGAGGACGCCGCCGAGGCGCATCGCCGCATGGAGTCGAACGCGAACATCGGAAAAATCGTGCTGCGGCTGTAGCCGGCAGCATTCTATCGTCATTCCGCAAGCCGCAGCTGCCGGACCGTCTCCAAGAAGAGCGGAACGGCGGCTGCGGCTTCGTCTTTGCGTTCGGAGGGAAAGGGCCGGTCGGGGTTTCCTCGGGTTGACCGGCCGCGGCGCCGGTCCTGCTTCCCTCCTCGGAAGGAAACGGCATCCGCCATAAATCCTGCGACTTTAGCACCTTTTTCCACGTTCACTATATTTTAACGTCTAGCGAACCGCGAGTTTACATTTGTTTGCTATCGTGCCTCTTAGATGCGGAGCCATCTACATTTCCCATTATAGGAGGCATCGATCATGGACAAGTTTATGAGCCGCAGGTCGTTTTTGAAGTGGGGAGGCATGAGCGCGGCGGCAATGATGCTGGGGGCGGCCGGAGCGCTGACGCTCGGCAAACCGGGGAACGCGCTCGCTTCGGCGCTAGGGGGCCCGACCTCCGGGGCGGGCGGCTACGGTCCGCTCGTGAAGGATCCAGGCGGCGTGTTGAATTTGCCGGAAGGCTTCCAGTACCGCATCATTTCGGAGCAGGGAGGCAAGCTGTCGGACGGCCGCGTCATTCCCGGCATGTTCGACGGGATGGCCGCGTTCCAGGGCCCGGGCCGCTCGACGATCCTCGTTCGCAACCACGAACAAAGCGGCAATACGAGCCACCCGGTCGAAGGGAGAAATCCGTACGATAAAACGAAAACCGGCGGCACGACGGTGCTCGTCGTGGACGCGAACCGGAAAATTGAGCGGGAGGTCGTCGCTTCGTCCGGCACGACCCGCAACTGCGCCGGCGGCGCGACGCCGTGGGGCACGTGGCTGACGTGCGAGGAAACGGGAGGCGGATACGTATTCGAAGTCGATCCGCTCGACCCGGAGAACGACTTGTCGAAGACGCCGATTCGCGAGATGGGCCGGTTCTCGCACGAAGCGACGGCGCTCGATCCGAGCACGGGCATCGTCTATTTGACGGAGGACGCGAGCCCAAGCTTCCTGTACCGCTTCCTTCCGAACGATCGCAGCCCGAAGCCGGGCGCGCTGCGGCAAGGCGGGAAGCTGCAGGCCGCGAAGATCGAGGAGATGCCGCTCCATCAAGCGAGCGCGCTGTACACCGGGCAAACTTATGAGATCCTCTGGGTGGACGTGGATCCCGAGCGGGCGAACGCCGATGCCGCAGCGAAAGGATGCATCCAGTTCAGCCGGTTGGAAGGCGCTTATTTTGCAGGAGGGGTCTTCTGGTTCGACGATACGAGCGCCGGGTTGACGAAGCTGGGCCGAGTGTACCGCTACGTCCCGGCAACGAATACGCTGGAGCTGTTTTACGAATCTTCCGCCGCGAACGATTTGGAATCGCCGGACAACATTTGCATCACGCCTTGGGGGGATCTGTGGATCGCCGAAGACGGCGGCGGCGGCGGCGGCGACCGCATCGTCGGCGTGACGCCGGAAGGCGCAACGTACGTGTTCGCCGAAAACCTGCTGAACGGCTCCGAATTGGCCGGCCCGACCTTCTCTCCGGACGGCGGCACGTTCTTCGTGAACATCCAAAGCCCCGGCATCACGTTCGCCATCTGGGGGCCGTTCGCGCGGAGGAACGCCGCCCGGCAGCGGCTCATGGGCCATGCGGCTCCGCCCGCGCCGTGGGCGCCGGCCGTGTCCGAGGGGCTGGCTGCGTTCGCCGCCCGCCACGGCATGTCCGATCTGGAAGCGGCTGCGCTCCACCGCCTCGGCGTTCCGATCCTATAACAAAGCCGAAGCCCCGGGACCGCGATGGTTCCGGGGTATTTGCTAGAAGGAGTCCGAAACGCGGCGCCGAATACAAGAGTCAAAGAACCGGCGTCGACCGGAAAGAGGAGGGAGCATGATGGAACAATCCGTCAACGAGCTGGCGTCCGCGTTCGAAAGGTTGGATCGCCGGGAACAAGACATGCTGCTGCGCAAGTTTCGGCAGCATTTCGGCAGAGAGGTAAGCATCTCTTCCGACGGCCTCCGAGACATGAACGCGGACGAAGTCGAATCGATTCGGGCGACGATCGTCGGATTGGTTCTGACGAAGGAGCAGGTCCCCGATATCGTCGGCATGTACGAGAAATTACGCGGCACGCAGCTCCCCGCTCGGGCTTCCTTCGGGCGCAAATCGCCCTAGATGACCGAGGCCGTTACTCCGCCGGCTCGCGATGGAACCCCCCGCCGCCGGCGAGACGCCGCCGAAATGCGGAGGGCGTGCATTGGAATCGCCGCTTGAACAGCCGGTTGAAGTGGTTCAAATTGTTGAACCCGACGTCCATCGCGACCGCCATAATTTTCCGCTCGTCCCGGCGAAGCAGCTCGGCGGCTTTCTGTACCCGGACCGTGTTGACGTACTCCACAGGCGTCAGCGCGGTCATTTTTTTGAAAAATCGGCAAAAATACGCCTCGCTCATCCCCGCCATCGCCGCGAGCTCGCGGAGCGGAAGCGGCCCCTCGCAGTTCGCTTCGATATGTTCGATGACCGCCTTGAGCCGGTCGATCCGCGCCGCCGTCCCTTCCGGGCCGTGCGGCTTCTCCGTCTCCCCCCGCAGCCGCAGCAGCTTCGCAAGACATAGATGCAGCAGTCCCTTCGTCGTCAGCTCCCGCATCGGCGCCTCCGCTTCGTTCGCCTCGAACAGCGCGGCCAGCATCGCGGCGATGTCGAGCGCCTCCGGCGCGCCTCCGCCGATGTACGCCGGCACGGCGAACCGGCGCAGCAAGAGCGGCTCCACGTACAGCTCGTGGATTTTGTCCCGCGCATCGCCGCTCCCGAACAGCTCCGCGCCGAACACGACCGCGCGGAACGTGACGGGCGAGCCGCCGACGACGCGGCCGGAATGCAGCTCGCCGCCGTTCACGAAAATCGCCTCGCCCGCCGTCAGCTCGTACTCCGCCGCATCGACCCGGAACGCCGCCCGCCCCTCCGTCACGAGCAAAAATTCGAGTTCGTCGTGCCAATGCAGATCGAGCAGCGGCCGGTTCGGCGGGCAGGTGATGCGATAGGTGCTGACGGGGTAATGCGGTTCGCCGTGGATGCGGTTTTCTTTGAGCGTCGCGATTTTCATGGAATCCCCCTGGTTGTCAAAATCGTTATCAAAATAGGCAAAATCGGTGCAGTTTCGGCGGAAACAAGTCAATATCATTATAAATAACGATCGGGAGGGATTCGAATGAAATTTAATGACGGATATTGGATGCTTCGCAAGGGCGTGCACATCGAGCAGCCGATCGACGTGCGGGACGTCGTCGTCGAGGAGAATCGCGTAACCGTATACACGGCGACGAAAGTCGTCCGCACGAAGGGGGATACGCTGAACGCGGCGCTGCTCAAGGCGGAGATCAGCTCGCCGATGCCGGACGTCGTGCGGGTGCGCTGGTCGCATCACGAAGGGGCGGCGGCGCGCGGGCCGGCGTTCCGGCTGAATGAATCCGCGGAATTTGCGGCGCGCATCGAGCGGACGAGCGACGGCGTGACGTTCGAGAGCGGGGGGATCGCCGCGGTCATTCGCACGAAGCCGAAATGGGGGCTCGAGTTCCGCCGCGGCGGCAAGCGGATCACAGGCTCCGCGGAGCGCGGCGCCGGCTACGTCCAAGACAACGGCAAGCCGTATTTCCGCGAAATGCTCGACCTCGGCGTCGGCGAACAAATTTACGGGCTCGGGGAGCGGTTCACGAACTTCGTCAAAAACGGCCAATCGGTCGACATTTGGAACGAAGACGGCGGCACGAGCAGCGAGCAGGCGTACAAGAACGTGCCGTTTTATTTGTCTAGCGCGGGCTACGGCGTATTCGTGAACCATCCGGAGCGGGTGTCGTTCGAGGTCGGCTCCGAGGTCGTCTCGAAGGTCGGCTTCAGCGTCCCTGGCGAATCGCTGGAGTATTTCATCATCGGCGGCGACACGCTGAAAGATGTACTTGATAACTACACGAAGCTGACGGGCCGCCCGGCGCTGCCGCCGGCGTGGTCGTTCGGCCTGTGGCTGACGACGTCGTTCACGACCGATTACGACGAAGCGACGGTCAATTCGTTCATCGAAGGGATGGCGGCGCGGAACATCCCGCTGCATGTGTTCCATTTCGACTGCTTCTGGATGAAGGAGTACCAGTGGTGCGACTTCGAGTGGGATCCGGCGATGTTCCCGGACCCGGCGGGCATGCTGCGGCGGCTGAAGGATCGGGGGCTGCGCATCTGCGTCTGGATCAACTCGTACATCGCGCAGAAGTCGCCGCTGTTCCAGGAAGGCAAGGAGAAGGGCTACTTGGTGAAAACGAAGGACGGCGGCGTTTGGCAGTGGGACATGTGGCAGGCCGGCATGGGGCTCGTCGACTTTACGAATCCGGAGGCGGTCCGCTGGTACCAAGGGCATCTGAAGCGGCTGCTCGACATGGGCGTCGATTGCTTCAAGACCGACTTCGGAGAGCGCATTCCGACGGACGTCGTCTACTACGACGGCTCCGACCCGATGAAGATGCAC
This sequence comes from Paenibacillus sp., assembly GCF_035645195.1. Lineage (NCBI taxonomy): Bacteria > Bacillati > Bacillota > Bacilli > Caryophanales > Paenibacillaceae > Paenibacillus > Paenibacillus sp. Next base: position 377,951 of record NZ_DASQNA010000030.1, read on the forward strand.
AACTACTACACCCAACTGTACAACCAAGCGGTGTTCGAGGTGCTCGAAGCGCATCGCGGGAAGGGCGAAGCGATGCTGTTCGCGCGCTCCGCGACCGCCGGCGGCCAAATGTTCCCGGTCCACTGGGGCGGCGATTGCTCCGCAACCTACGATTCGATGGCGGAGTCGCTGCGCGGCGGCCTGTCGCTCGGCCTCTCCGGCTTCGGCTTCTGGAGCCACGACATCAGCGGCTTCGAGCATACGGCGCCGCCGGATATCTATAAGCGCTGGGTCGCGTTCGGGCTGCTCTCGTCGCACAGCCGGCTGCACGGCAGCAGCTCGTACCGGGTGCCGTGGCTGTTCGACGAGGAAGCGGTCGACGTGCTGCGCTATTTCACGGAGCTCAAGTGCAAGCTGATGCCGCAACTGTTCGCCTACGCGGTGGAAGCGAGAGACAGAGGGCTGCCGATGATGCGGGCGATGGTGCTCGAGTTTCCGGAGGATCCGACGTGCCATTATCTCGACCGGCAGTACATGCTCGGCGACCGGCTGCTCGTCGCGCCGATTTTCAACGAGGACGGCATCGCCCGGTACTACGTGCCGAAGGGCCGCTGGACGAACTGGATGACGGGCGAAGTCGTCGAAGGCGGCGCATGGCGCGAGGAGAAGCACGGCTACCTGTCGCTGCCGCTGCTCGTCCGGCCGAACTCGATTGTAGCCGTCGGCGCGAACGATCAGCGCCCGGATTACGACTACGCCGACAACGTCGTCTTCCGCGTGTTCGAGCTGGAGGACGGAGCCGAGGCGTCCGCGGTCGTGTACGATTTGCGCGGCGAACCGGCCGTACGGGCGAAGGCGGCGCGGCGCGGGAACGTCGTGCGCGTCGAAACGGAAGGCGCGTCGAAGCCGTGGCGCGTCGAGCTGGGCGGCCGGACGTACGCGCCGTCGGCCGGCGAATACGCGATCGAGATTACGCTGTAGGCTGCAAAAGAAAAGGGCTGCCATCGCGCCGAACGGGTGTCCGTTCGGCGCGTCTGGCAGCCCTTTCGTCGATTACGATTTGATTTCCGTCTCCGTCCGCTCGTACTCTTCGGCCGGCATGCGGATCCATTTTTTCAGGTATCCTTGTTCGTACAGCGCCTTAAGCAAAATGATCAAGATCGGCGACAAAATGAGGCCCGCGACGCCGAACAGCGACAGCGACACGATCATGGCGGATAAGACGGTGAACGCCGATACGCCGAGGGAGTCGCCCGTAATTTTCGGCTCCATGATTTGCCGGAACGCGAGCACGACCGCGAGCAGCACCGTGAGGCCGACGCCGAGGAACGTGTCGCCGACGATGAAGCAGTAGACGATCCACGGCACGAAGATGGCGGACACGCCGAGCAGCGGCAGGATGTCGAACAGCGCGGCGAGCAGCGCGAGGGACAGCGCATTCTCCACCTGCAGGATTAGCAGGCCGGCGAGCACGATCGCGAACGTAAAGCCGATCAGCTTCAGCTGCGCCTTGACGTACGTCATGAGCCCGAGCAATACGTTGTCGCGCAGGAAGGCGAACGCCTTCTTGAACGTTTTCGGCGTTTTCGTCTCGGCGACGCGGCGCCACACCGGAATTTCGATGCTGAGGAAGTAGGCGAGCACGATCGCAATCGTGAAATTCACTAAAAACGCGGAGAACGACGTCAACATCGCGACGAAACCGGCGAGCAGCCCGCCCGCGAAGCCCGTCGCCCAATCGGCGACTCCGCTCAGACCTTTCTGAATTTGTTCGACCGCTCCCTCCGGCAGCGCGCGGTATTGGTCTTCCGCGTAGCGGACGCCCTGGAGAATGTGCTCCTGCAGCAGCGCGGAGTTGTGCCTGATGGCGTCGGCGAGCCCGATCGCCTGCGTCGCGACGATGGCGCCGAAGCCGACGAAGACGAGCAGGACGATCAAGATCAGCGCGGCGATCGCGAGCGCCGCCGCGATCGTCTTCGGCAGGCCGCGGCGGTGCAGAAACCTTGCCATCGGCTCCATCAAGTAGAAGATGACGAAGGCGAGCAAAATGGGAGACGCGATTCGGTAGACAAAGCTGAACGCGTACATGAGCAGATAGACGGTCAACGCGATCAACGCGATATCGAACGCCGTCCGCCAGTATTTCCGATAAAAGTTTTGCAAAAGAGTCCGCTCCTTCGGATACGAATCAACGGCGGATGTGTGCCGCGATAGCTATATCATAACCGATCCTCGGCGGCGTAGACACCCGCTTCATTTTTTAGTAGGATAGAGGCATAATATAAGTTTAAGGGCTGTAGTGTTCTCATAATCTGAAAGGGGGGTAACGCGATGCTGCGACTCGGGCAAAAGGTGATCCTCACGGGCGACAAATTCGAGCAAGGGTTGCCGATTGGGGAGCATGGCTTCATTATTGCGTACGACCGAAACCCCGACAATGCGTTCGACTATGTCGTACGCGTTCCGACGATGAACAAGCACGTGTTCGTCCCGAAGGACGACGTCGAACTGGAAGAGACGCTGATCCAACGCGAGGCGGAGCGCATCGAGAAAGAAGCGCTCATCGACTTCGCGCTCGCGACTCGCAACGAAGCGTTGTTCAAGCGGTTGATGAACGGCGACGACGCCGAAGCGGCGCAGGAGAAACCGAAGGATCCGCAGAACGCATCGGATTTCGTCAAGCAAGTCAATTTGCGGGCTTGGATTTAGGCATATACGACCGATCCCCTTCGCGCGGCGCCTCGCGGCCCGCGGCGCGGGGGATTTTTTTTGCGCGTCGGGATTTTTTTAATATATAATGAGAGAACTTGAACTAAGGAATCGGAGGGCTTTACAGTGGGCGTTACGTTGAAGGACGTGGAGCATGTCGCGAAGCTGGCCAGATTGGCGCTGACCGACGAAGAGAAAGAGACGTTTACGGAGCAGTTGAACGCCATTTTGAAATACGCGGAGAAGCTGAACGAGCTCGACACGGACGGCGTGGAGCCGACCAGCCACGTGCTGCCGATCAAGAACGTGCTGCGCGAAGACGTCGCAAGACCGTCGTGGCCGCTCGAGGAGACGCTGTCGAACGCGCCGGAGGAAGAAGACGGGCAGTACCGCGTCCCGGCCGTATTGGAATAGGAATCGATCCGCTCGATCCGCTCGATCCGCTCGACGATTATATATGAAGGAAAGGATTGTTGGCGTTGTCTTTATTCGATTCGAAACTTCGGGAAATTCAAGACCGTTTGCATAAAAAAGAGCTATCCGTCAGTGATCTCGTCGACGCCAGCTTTCGCCGCATCGGCGAAGTCGACGACAAAGTGAAGGCGTTCCTGACGCTGGACGAGGAAGGCGCGCGCGCGAAGGCGGCGGCGCTCGACGCGGCGATCGGCGACGGCGGCCCCAAAGGGCTCCTCTTCGGCCTGCCGGCCGGTATCAAGGACAATATCGTAACCAAAGGGCTCCGCACGACGTGCGCGAGCAAGTTCCTCGACAATTTCAGTCCGGTACATAACGCGACCGTCATGGACAAGCTGAACGACGCCCAATCGGTGACGATCGGCAAGCTGAACATGGACGAGTTCGCGATGGGCGGCTCGAACGAACGCTCCGCGTATTATCCGACCCGCAATCCTTGGAACCTGGATTACGTCCCGGGCGGCTCGAGCGGCGGTTCGGCCGCGGCGGTCGCGGCGGGCGAGGTGTTCTTCTCGCTCGGCTCCGACACGGGCGGCTCCATCCGCCAGCCGGCCGCGTACTGCGGCGTCGTCGGCCTCAAACCGACGTACGGCCTCGTCTCGCGCTTCGGCCTCGTCGCGTTCGCCTCGTCGCTCGACCAGATCGGGCCGGTGACGCGCACCGTCGAAGACGCGGCTTACGTGCTGCAGGCGATCGCGGGGCATGACCCGCTCGATTCGACGTCGGCCGACGTCGACATCCCGGATTATTTGAGCGCGCTCACCGGCGACGTTCGCGGGCTGCGCATCGCCGTGCCGAAGGAATATTTCGGCGAAGGCATCGATCCAGCCGTCAAGGACGCGGTGCTCACCGCGCTGAAGGTGCTGGAGGGACAAGGCGCCGTATGGGAAGAAGTGTCGATGCCGCATAACGAATACGCGGTCGCGACGTATTATTTGCTCGCGTCCTCCGAGGCGTCCTCGAACTTGGCGCGCTTCGACGGCGTCCGCTACGGCGTTCGTTCGGCGTCCGCCGAATCGCTGCTGGACGTGTTCGTCAAGTCGCGCAGCGAAGGCTTCGGCGACGAAGTGAAGCGCCGCATCATGCTCGGCACGTACGCGCTCAGCTCGGGCTATTACGACGCTTATTATTTGAAGGCGCAGAAAGTGCGCACGCTGATCAAACGCGACTTCGAGAACGTCTTCGAGAAATTCGACCTCATTCTCGGTCCGACGGCGCCGACGCCGGCGTTCCGTCTCGGCACGCAGGTCGACGATCCGCTGACGATGTATTTGAATGATATTTTCTCCATCCCCGTCAACTTGGCCGGCGTGCCGGCGATTTCCGTGCCGTGCGGCGCGAACGCGGAGGGATTGCCGATCGGGCTGCAGCTCATCGGGAAGCCCTTCGACGAGTCGACCGTGCTGCGCGCGGCGCACGCGTACGAGCAGGCGACGGACCATCACAAACAACGGCCGAATCTATAACGACGGCGCGGAAGGAGGATCATCACGACATGACGCAAGCGACCCAAAAGAAATACGAAACGGTCATCGGCCTGGAAGTACACGTAGAGCTGCACACGAATTCGAAAATTTTCTGCGGCTGCTCGACCTCGTTCGGCGCTCCGCCGAACGCGAACACGTGCCCGATCTGCCTCGGGCATCCGGGCGTGCTGCCGGTATTGAACAAGCGCGCCGTCGAGTACGCGATCAAAGCGGCGATGGCTTTAAATTGCGAAATCGCGACGGAAAGCAAGTTCGACCGGAAAAATTACTTCTATCCGGACTCCCCGAAGGCGTACCAAATTTCGCAGTACGACCAGCCGATCGGCAAGAACGGCTGGATCGACATCGAAGTGGACGGCAAGACGAAGCGGATCGGCGTCACGCGCCTGCACCTCGAAGAGGACGCGGGCAAGCTGACGCACCTTCCGGCCGGCGTCGGCTCCTTGGTCGACTTCAATCGGGTCGGCACGCCGCTCATCGAAATCGTCTCCGAGCCGGACATCCGCAGCCCGGAAGAGGCGCGTGCCTATCTCGAAAAATTGAAGGCGATCATGCAATATTGCGAAGTGTCCGACGTAAAGATGGAAGAGGGCTCGCTCCGCTGCGACGCCAACATTTCGATTCGTCCGTGGGGCCAGGAGAAATTCGGCACCCGCGCGGAGCTGAAAAACATGAACTCGTTCCGCGGCGTCCAGCGAGGGCTGGAATACGAGGAAATCCGCCAGGCGGAAATTCTCGACGCGGGCGGAGAAGTCGTGCAGGAGACGCGCCGCTGGGACGAAGCCCAAGGCAAGACGCTGTCGATGCGCGGCAAGGAAGAAGCGCATGACTATCGCTACTTCCCGGATCCGGATCTCGTCAAGCTGCACATCAGCGACGAATGGAAGGCCGAGATCCGCGCGACGATTCCGGAGCTGCCGGACGCGAAGAAAGCGCGCTACGCCGAAGCGTACGGGCTGTCCTCGTACGACGCGGAGGTCATTACGTCGTCGCTGCCGCTCGCGCGCTTCTTCGAGGAGAGCCTCGAATATACGAAGGACGCGAAGGCGGTCGCGAACTGGATAATGGGCGACCTGCTCGGGTATCTGAACGCGAACAACTTGGAGCTGCAGGACGTTAAGGCCAGCGGCAAAGGACTCGGCGAAATGATCGGTCTCATCGAGAACGGCACCATTTCGACGAAAATCGCGAAGACGGTGTTCAAAACGATGCTCGAAACCGGCAAGCCGCCGAAGACGATCGTCGAGGAGCAAGGTCTCGTGCAGATCAGCGACGAAGGCGAAATCAAAGCCGTCGTCGACCGAATCGTCGAGGCGAACCCGCAGTCCGTGGCGGACTTCAAAGCGGGCAAAGAGAAGGCCGTCGGCTTCTTGGTCGGCCAAGTGATGAGAGAGACGAAGGGCAAAGCGAACCCGGGTCTCGTCAACAAGCTGATTTTGGATCGGTTGAAGCAATAATCTCGGAGAGCCGAGCGGAGCGGGGAAGTCGACCGGTCTTCGCTCGGTTTTTCGCGATAGAGGACAGGCGGAAGGGGGACGGTGATGAACGCGCCGACCAAGAGCAAGCGGGCAGCAGGGCTGTTGTCGTTCCTGTTTCCCGGGCTCGGCCATCTCTATGCGGGCGCTATGCAGCGGGGGCTTTTCTTCATGCTGCTGTTTATCGGCAACATTTTCGGCGTCGTTCTCGTCTCTATTCATGGAGTCGTGCCGTTGATCGTACTGCTGTCGGTGCTGCTGCCCGTCGTATATTTTTATGCGCTGTTCGATGCGCTGCACGCGATCGAGCGGGCGAAAGCCGCGCCGGAGCGGCGATTCGAGCCGTCGGGCGCAGCGGGGACGCTCCCGTCCGAGACGGGCAAGCCGAACCTTGGCAGCGCGGTGCCGATCGCGATCGGCGGTCTCGTCGTCTTCGCGATTCTGTCGTCCGACGGGTCCGACTGGACGGATCGTTTCGTGGAAATCGATCTGTCTTTGATCGTTGCGGCGGCGTTCATCACGACGGGCGTCGTCATGCTGATGACAGGAACCGGAAGAAAATAACGGCATCTTCCGGACCCGCGTTGACAAAAAGACCGAGTCCAACGTAAAATATATTAAGGTTTTTTAGAATGACTTTAATCTAGGAAAGAGGATGGGGGGAAGCGCATGGCAATGGAGCTTGATATGGCGTTGGAGAAGTTGAAGTCGACCGGGGTACGCATGACGCCTCAGCGGTACGCCATTTTATCTTTCCTGTTACAATCGATGACCCATCCGACGGCGGACGAAATTTACCGGGCGCTAGCGGATCGCTTTCCGAGCATGAGCGTTGCGACCGTTTACAATAACCTGAAAGTATTTATCGAAGCCGGCCTCGTTCGCGAATTGACGTACGGGGACGATTCCAGCCGCTTCGACGCCGATATGTCGGATCATTATCATTGTATTTGCGAGCGCTGCGGCAAGATCGCCGATTTCGAATATCCGCCGTTGACGGACATCGAAGTCGCCGCCGCCAAGCATACGGGATTTCATGTGCAAGGCCACCGAATGGAAGTGTACGGCATCTGTCCCGAATGCGCGAAGGCCGCCGCGCACTGATCGAAACGCATAGGAGTACCAAGCATAGGCGTGCCGCATTCCCGAGCCCGGGGTTCGGCGCGCCTTTCGTTTTCATCCCGGAATTTTTTGACTTTCAATATGAGAATCCGCTAGGAGGTGGGCCTTTTGCTAAGAGCGACCGTACCGCCCCCGAGACGGAGGCGCCGCGGCCGAGGCTGGATAACATTCTTATGGCTGACGGCGCTTATCGCATTGCTGGCGTCGGCCGCGGTGTACGGCGTACGGAATTATGTACCGTCCGACACCCGTATCATTCCCGATTACGGCACGGAACAACCGGTGTTCTACGGAGGAGTTTTGCTGGAAGGACGAGCGATCGGCTCGGGCGAAGCGATGAAGCTTCCGCTGCCGCTGCTCGCCGAACTTGTAGATCCAAGCATCGCTTTCGAGGAATCATCCCAATCCGTCATAATGACGACGAACGGCCGCGTCGTCCGCCTCGTCAGCGACCAACTGACGGCCTGGGCGAACGATAAGCCGTTCCAGCTTCGTTTCCCTGCGGAGCGGCTCGACGACGTCGTCTACGTGCCGATTGCGCCGCTCGCCGACTTGTACGGCCTTCAGGTCGTCGAAGCGCCGGATACCGGCATCGTAACGCTTCGCTTGCCCGGAGACGTCCTGACGTACGCCGCGCTGCCGGAGGCGGCGGACGAATCGGAGGCCGCGCCCGCGGCCGTGCGCGAGAAGCCGTCGATCAAAGCCGGCATCATGGACGAGCTGCGGACCGGCGAGCGTGCCGTCGTATGGGGCGAGGAATCCGGCTGGTACCGGATCCAAACGGACCGAGGGCATGTCGGCTACGTGGACAAGCGCCTAGTCGTCTGGTCCGGCGCCGAGACGGTCGTCGACGCCAGCGTGCCGGCGCCCGCGCCGCACGTTCCGGAGCGGCCGATCGGCGAGAAAATCGTGCTCACCTGGGAGCAGGTGTACGCGAAGGCGCCGGATCCGTCGACGTTCGACCCGATGCCGGGCTTGAACGTCGTATCGCCGACGTGGTTCCACCTGCTCGACGAAGAGGGCTCGCTGGAAAATCGAGCCGACCGAAACTACGTCCGCTGGGCGCACGAGCGCGGCTACCAGGTGTGGGCGCTCTTCAGCAACAGCTTCGACCCCGACATGACGTCCGAGGCGCTCTCGACGTACGACCGCCGCATGACCATGGCGCGGCAGCTCGTCGCATGGGCGCAGCTGTATGAGCTCGACGGGATCAACGTCGACTTCGAGAACGTGTACGTGAAGGACGGACCGAAGTTGACGCAATTTATGCGCGAGCTGACTCCGCTGCTGCATGAAGCCGGACTGACCGTCTCTATCGACGTCACGTTCCCCGGCGGCAGCGACACGTGGTCGAAATTCCTGGACCGCAAGGCGCTCGGCGGCATCGTCGATTATATGATGGTGATGGCGTACGACGAGCATTGGGCGTCCAGTCCCGTCGCCGGCTCGGTCGCCTCGCTTCCGTGGGTGGAAGCGGGCGTGCGCAGCATCATCGAGCAGCACGGCGTGCCGGCGGAGAAACTCGTGCTCGGCATTCCGTTCTACGCTAGACAGTGGACGGAGACGACCGAAAACGGGAAAACGAAGGTGACGTCCAAGGCGCTTGGCATGGACACAGTCGCCGAGCTGATCCGCAGCAAGGGGCTTACGCCGAAGCTCGATGCCGCGACAGGGCAAAATTATGTAGAGTACAAGGAAGACGGAGCCGTCCGCAAAATATGGCTCGAGGACGAAACGTCCGTACGAGCGCGCGCCGCCTTGGTTCGAGAGCTGGGCCTCGCCGGCGTCGCTTCGTGGAGCCGCAATTTCGCGAGCGCGGACATTTGGGAAACGCTGCGCAGCGCATTATACGAATAGCAAAAAGGCGGCCCTCTGGGCCGCCTTTCGTTTAGTGTCTTACTGCGGGTCGCGCGCTTGCGCCGGATCGAGCGTCAAAATCGTGTTGCAGTACATGCAGCGGTCCGTTTTGCCGAGCATTTTCGTCATTTGGCCGCATTCGGGGCACTCCAGCTGCACCGCGCTCGTCGACAGCATGCCGGCCCAGAAGTAAATCGCCATGCTGCCCAGCATCGTCAGCAGGCCGAGCACCAAGCCGATGCCGGTAATGATGCCGGAACCCGGAAATTTAAAGACGATCGCCGCCGTACCCGCGATCATAAAGCCCATGCCCGCCAGCATGAGCACCAATCCCCATAAGCGAAACTCGTTGACCTTGCTTGATTTCCAACGCATCCGATCGACTCCTCTTTATTATAAAAATGCTGACGGCCCAGCAGGAAACCGAGCGCAGCCGTAGAATACATGTTCTATATCCACATCTGCGGATCGTACACAATAATGGGGGAACGTGAGTTATGATCAAATCGATAGTCGAGCGGTTTTACATGCATAGGCCGGATATCATCGGCGCCGCGTTCATCGAGAAGCCGATGCAATTTTCCGCGCTGATCGACGGATTCGACGCGTTGATCATTGTGGTCACCGACGGCGATCGGCGGCTCAGCTACACCCATCATTATAGTAAAGACCAAACGTACATACAAGAAAGATGGTACGACCGGACGACGTTGGAGGCGCTGCTCGGCCCGGGAGGCAACCGCGACGTGCAGCAGTGGCTAATGACAGGGGAAATCGTGTTGGATCGAGAAGGATTTTTGCAAGAGAAAAGGGAGATGCTGCTCTCCGTGGCGCCGGATAAGCGCGAGCAGCGATTGTTCAAGGAGTTCGCGCTGTTCCTCCGACATTTTCTGCTTAGCCGGAATTTCTTGGAGGAAGGCGAAGTGCTCGACGCGCACAGCCATATTCTGCAGGCGGTCCACCATTGGGCGAAAATATCGGTCATCGAAAGCGGCGTCGTTCCGGAGTTGACCGTATGGAAGCAGGTCCGCAAAGCGAATCCGGGCATCTTCAAGCTGTACGAAGAACTGACGATGAGCAACGAGACGCTGGAGCAGCGCATCCGGCTCGCGCACCTCGCTTGCGATTTTTCGGTCATGTCCAAGTTGAAGGACTGCTGTCAGCCGCTGCTGCGCATTTTATCGAGCCGGTCGGAGCCGTGGAGCGCGACCGAGCTGGAGAACCATCCGGACCTGCGCACGATGCAGACGGAATTGCACCTGCTCTTGAAGAAACTCGTGCGCCGCAAATTGATCCAAGAGGTGTTTGTCGCGAGCGACGCGAACCTCGATATGTTGGAGATGCGGTATATCAGTTAACATACGGAAACCGAGAAGGGATTTGCCTACAGCAAATCCCTTGACTTTTGGTTTATTGATGTGGTAAATTATCTCCTGCACCTCAAAAAAGGGTCGCGCGGTTCGCCGGCGACGCCGAGAGCAGCGAAGAAAGAAAAAAATTCTTGTTGCAATCGGGCCCAGAAGTGTGATAGTATATAAAAGTCGCCGCTAAAACGACGACAAAATGAAAGAAAAGCTTGTTCCTTGAAAACTGAACAACGAGCGCATACGCGCTGTGAGCAATCACAGCAAAGTTTTAAAGCTAGCTTGTAATGAGCATAGACGAACTACCCTTTTTGGAGAGTTTGATCCTGGCTCAGGACGAACGCTGGCGGCGTGCCT